>DATHIE010000051.1:0-5616 GCA_035316905.1 Chryseolinea sp.
TCCGTATAAGTATGTGTGTTGCTGAGAAAATCGGATGGTTTCTTTCCCGATGTACCCATAATCTCGTTTCGGAAAGGGCTACCGGTCGCAAAAGCTTCGCGCGCTGATGACTTGTCAGCACCAAAGACGAGCAATAGCTCACCTTTTTTCTTACCGCGGTCGGCATGAAACGCATGGACAGATACCGAAGGGTTAGTCTTTTTGATTTTCTGGGTGACGTCAGTATTCACGAATGATTTAAATGCTTCCGCATTTGAATTCTTTTTCAGCGTTGAGGTGCTGACAACAACGACCTCTCCCAACGTCATACCTTGCCCGTGTGCGGTAAGACACACCGTTGTCAATAAGATGATAGCACAAAGTTTCGATTTCATAAGAATGCCGGTAAACAGGGGGGCATGATTAAAGTTAGCCGTTGCATTACTAATTGCAAATCTCCGTTGACACAATTACACTATCGGTGGTGAATTAACCCAAATGAGTGTGCAAAGTTGCGCGCCAGAATATCTGTTCGGATAATAGCAGCATTCCGTCTGGCGCCTGAATCTATCTTTTTGTCATCCCCAGGCTAAAAAGCCTGGGGCAACAGATTCATCCCGCCGAAAGTCCACCAAAACGGCTCCACCCCGATCCCGATATAACTCGATGATGTTACAGCCTGGCAAGCTCATAGCCAATTCTCCACACCCTGGCCCACACCGCAACTCCTGCCTACCTAAATTCTAAATTCTAAATTCTAAATTCTAAATTCTAAATTCTAAATTCTAAATTCTAAATTCTAAATTCTAAATTCTAAATTCTAACTTCTAAATTCTAAATTCTAACTTCTAACTTCTAACTTCTAACCAAACTACCTCCTCACATTTACCCATCCCTTCACTTCGCTATGCAATGCTGCAGAGTTGAGCTTGTAATAGTATAATCCGTTCGGAAGTCCGTTGCCATTCCAGTCGTTTTGATAATCGGCGGAAAAATAGACCCGCTCACCCCAACGATTAAAAACCGACAGCGACCATTTGCCGTGTTTTATGTTTTCAAAAACAAAATACTCGTTATAAATATCATCGTTAGGTGTTATGATATTCGGCGCAAATCCAGGGCAGTCCATGAAGTCGACGGCAATAGTATCCTGAACAACACAATAGGGATTCTGCGATGAGATACTGTAGACACCCGCAGCTGAAATATGTTTCACGGGATCGATCGACCCGTCAGACCATTGAATATCAAACGTGGAATTTTCTACCACTAAGTCCATCGACTCTCCATCGCAAAGGACTGTGTCTGGTCCAAGATCAATTTCGGAGAGAAACTCAACGTGAAATTTGTGTCTGTAGGTACACTCATTAAAACTAATGTTTACGAAATAATCTTTAGTAACGTTTTCATCGACGTTAAATGTTGATCCATTGCTGCCGGCTTCCCATAGGTAGCTCGTTGCGCCTTCGACAAAAGCATTGAGGTCGATGGATGATTGATCAAAGCATAACGGCGATATCGCGGCCAGCCTTGAAACATCATAGGGTAATTCCTCCACGTTGACATCATCAATAAAATAGTAAGTATAGGAGTAATCTGTATAGTCGGACGTTAGTTGCACCAATGTTGTGGAGTCGACACTATCAAAATTTCCGATCAATAGATATTGAGCATCGCTCCGGGCAGTGACGCAGGATCCCACTTTCTCCCATTTCGAGCTGATCACCTTTTGTGTTTTGACAGCCGTTTTAAGAGACAAGTGATCCGGCGAGTTTGCTCCTTCAATGATGTGGATCAATGAATCTGAAAACGCAACGCCAAGGTTGTTGGCTTCAAACTTTGCAGAGGGCACGGGGTTAGGGTCTTTGATCCGGCTTTTCGTATAGAACTCAACGTTATAGAAACCGCCTTTTTTAAGTTTCGACTTTAGTTTGACTTCGAGATACTCTTTGTATTCCGATTTAAATCCAGCTTCGAACGAGGCCGTAACAATTCCGATCATGCCATTTCCCGTTCGGGCTGAGTCGTTGACGATGTCAGGATTCAATAGACAATCCGCGTTTGCAAGGCTATTCCAATAATCCGGAGTGGTAGGTATCGGTTGTATCCAATCTTTCAGTAGAGCCTCCATAAAATAGAGGCCCTCTTCGCATGGCAAAGTCTTGTACTCCTCGAAACCCGGGTTTGGGACGAGGTTTTGGCCGTGTACAACTGTACAAAGACCAAAAAGTAACAGCAGCAAGCCACTGCGTTTCATATTCGTGTACGTTAACCAATAGAAGATCTTATCCTTCCTTTTCTGCCGCTTCGATCAATCCTTTGATATATCCAATGGCAAACAAAGTACCCAGTTCACTGTATCCTGGATGGTCATTGCTATCGCCTGCCACGGTGGGTACATGATCCTCCCGCATCGGACCCTTAAATCCAACTTCATAATACGTCTTCATAGCCTTGTACATATCCGTCTTTCCTTCATCGTGAAAGGTTTCCTCAAAATTCCATTTGTTGCCGCGTATGTCTCGGAAGTGTACAAAGAAAATCTTCTTTCGTTCGCCAAAGTATTTTATAACGGTCGGGATATCCTCATCCATAGTGGCAAAGGTTCCCTGACACAGCGTGATTCCGTTACTGGGACTCGGAACCAGGTCGATCATTTTCTTAAATGCATCAGCGGTTCTCATGATCCTTGCAATACCTCTGATCTTTGGAATGGGGGGATCATCAGGATGCAAGGCCAGCTTGATGTTGTTCTTTTCCGCTTCGGGAACAACAGCCTTTAGAAAATATTCCATGTTCTTCCACATGGTCTCTTCAGTGACTTCTCCATATTCAGTCAGCGGTTGATCTTTAATCGTATCATAGTCAAAGGCCGTCACCAACGCACCCCCTCGACCTTTCCTTGCCATATCAGTGCGTGCCCAATTGATTACTGGCATCCAGTTATAACAAATCGTATTGACACCAATTTTATTGAGGTTCTTCATCAATGTGATGAAGTTTTCAATTTCTTCATCGCGTCCGGCGATTCCCAGTTTTGCCTTGTCAAGCGAGGGGGTTCCTTCCAACACTTTCCATTGCAGTCCGCGTTTTGCGTATGCTTCCTTCACGGCAGTAACAGCCTCGAGAGTCCAGGGCTTGACATCTTTGAGGCCAGCTACTCCAGGGGCCGAAGGTGAAACCGCCCCCGTTACACCCATTTGCTTCGACAGCTCGATCTTTCGCTCCTGCAATCCATAAAAGTATGCAAGACACAATTCGATGTTGGAATCTTTTGAATTCCTTATGACCTCCGCTGCAGAACTCTGAAGGTCAAATGTCGAAAGCGCCGTCAACGCAGCGCCTCCTCTGATAAATTGTCTCCGTGACGTTCTCATGACTTTGGTTTAATGTATCCGAAATCTCATTGGGCTTACTAAGCTACTCATATTGGCTTGCTGTTTCAACCACAATTACACCAATGTCAATCACGGGACAGTTCCCTTTAAGGGTTGACCAGAAGAATAAACGTCCTATATTTAAAATAAAGAACCTGACCCTGATGAATCCTTTCCTCCTGCTGGTTATCGGACTGATAGTTGTACTGGGAGGAATTCTTATTCTAAAGCTTCATCCTATACTTGCCCTGTTACTAGGAGCACTCACGGTTGGATTTCTCACCCCACCCTCGCTGTTGGAGGAATATGCAATAAGTAAGAAACTTTCACCTCAGCAGATCACGGCGCTTCTGGACCAATCGCTGGGCGAAAGAGTTGCTATTGCGTTTGGAAACACGTGTGCAAAAATCGGGTTACTGATCGTTCTTGCTTCGATCGTTGGAAAGTGTTTGCTGGACAGTGGCGCCGCAGAACGTATTGTGCGGTCCATGCTTAGTGTGTTTGGTGAAAAAAAAGCTCCCGTATCTTTTATGGTCAGCAGCTTCATGCTGGGAATTCCAATATTCTTCGATACCGTTTTTTATTTGATGATCCCGCTTGCTCGTGTTATGGGTGTCCGAAATGAAAAATCTTATGCGCTCTATGTCATGGCGATAATTGCCGGAGGAACAATGGCGCATTCATTGGTTCCGCCCACACCCGGACCGTTGTTCGCAGCGGGCGCACTGGGCGTAAGCATTGGACTAATGATTATAATGGGAACGATCATTGGCCTTGCGTGCTCAAGCGCCGGCATATTCTATGGATATTGGTTGAATAAGAGACAACTTGTACCTCTGCGCGGAACGGCTGAGACATCGCTCGAAGAACTGAAATTGTGGTTGGGTAAGGATACAAAACAGCTGCCTTCTTTCTTCTTGTCGATACTCCCCATAGCATTACCAGTAGTGTTGATCGCCGGCAATACCACAACTGAAAGTATCCCGATGTCTGTTCCGGAAAGTATCAAAGCATTTTTCAAACTGACCGGCGACCCGACCATTGCTCTTTTTCTTGCGACCGTGATAGCTTTATTCCTTTTGATCAGACAGGTTGCCTTTCGTCTGAAGGAGTTGAAGAAGCCTGTCGAAGAAGCAGTTTATAGCGCGGGAACAATTATTCTGATCACAGCAACCGGAGGTTCTTTCGGTGAAATGCTTCAACAAACATCTATAGGCAACTGGCTGGCCACAATTTCACCGGATTACAAACTTGCAGCACTGCCTTTGGCCTTTTTTATAACGGCGGTAATTCGGAGTGCTCAAGGATCCGCTACCGTAGCCATGATTACAGCAGTGGGAATGCTCACGGTCTTTAATACACCGGGTGCGTTGAACTTTCATCCTGTTTATCTCGCCATCGTTATTGGCTGTGGATCGAAGCTCTTTCCGTGGATGAATGACAGCGGCTTCTGGATCATTTGTAAGATGAGTGGTTTTACAGAAGGAGAAACCATACGCAACTTTTCTTTCTTATTGACGATCATGGGCGTCGTGGGATTGGTGGCAACTATGGTGATGGCAAAGCTATTGCCCTTGATCTGAATGGGAGAAATAAGGTATAAGGTATAAGGTATAAGGTATAAGGTATAAGGTATAAGGTATAAGGTATAAAGGAATAAATGGATAGGGGGAAATGTTTGAACGCAAATAAACCAAACAATGAAAATCAAAGACCTGAGGATACATTCCATTGCGATTGCCGATCCCCCGCTGAGAAGTTCGTACGGACTACACGCTCCATATGCGTTGCGAACCATACTCGAACTCGAGAGCGAAGACGGTATCATCGGAGTTAACGAAACGTACGGAGGAGAAAGTCCAGCATCTGCCCTTCGCGCGACACGGGAAAAACTGATCGGCGCCGATCCCTTCAGAATTACGGGACTACTCAATCCGGAAATGAGGAGCAAAAGCAATGGACAGGATCGCTCTCAGACATTTCTTGTGCCGGGAGAAAATCCTATGGACGAAACGACACGCACGTACGCGGCAATTGAAGTCGCCTGTTTGGATCTAATCGGCAAAAGTATTGGTGTACCTGTTTGTGACCTCATTGGAGGACGTGTTCGTGACAAGGTTCCATTCTCAGCTTATCCATTTTACAAACACGCGGGTGGCGGTGGTGAAGGAAAAGATCTTAGAGAGGATGAATATGGTGAGGCGCTTACACCTGAGTCGCTAGTGGCGCAAACGAAAAGAATGATTTCGCTGTATGGTTT
>DATHIE010000052.1:0-3074 GCA_035316905.1 Chryseolinea sp.
CATTCCACTTCATTCGCGCAGGCGAAATGAGTCACCCCGCTTTTTGTACTGTGAGTTAACGCGCCACCCAGCTCCTCGGCAGTAACATTTTCATGCGTAACAGTCTTAACAACGTTAGGACCTGTGACAAACATGAACGACGTGTTTTCAACCATAAAGATGAAGTCTGTTATCGCCGGAGAATACACAGCCCCGCCGGCACACGGACCCATGACCGCTGAAATTTGCGGCACCACACCTGACGCCAGCGTATTACGGTAGAAGATGTCCGCATACCCACCGAGTGACACCACACCTTCCTGAATTCGCGCGCCTCCGGAATCATTCAACCCGATAATAGGTGCTCCATTCTGCATCGCGAGGTCCATGATCCTGACGATCTTTTCAGCATGTGTTTCAGATAGTGATCCTCCAAAAACGGTGAAGTCCTGCGAGAAAATATATACCAACCTTCCATTAACGGTGCCGAAGCCGGTGATCACGCCGTCACCCAGGTAGTATTCTTTTTCAAGACCAAAGTCCTTGCTCCTGTGCATTACAAACTTTCCCATCTCTTCAAAAGACCCCTCATCCATCAGAAGCATTACTCTTTCTCGTGCCGTTAATTTTCCTTTTGCGTGCTGCTGTTCGATCCTTTTTTCACCTCCACCCAAAAGCGACTCCGCATTCTTACGTTCTAATTCATCGAACTTCGCCTGACGCTGTTGATCTTTAATTTTCCGTTTGCTCATGGGTCGATATTTTGATGGATAAATATAATCGGAAATAAGGTTTTACAATGCGGTTCAGGCCATTTACACCTTGCCCCTACGCGTTCTTGATCAAGTTTCTAAAATTCGTATCTTCACGCGCCTTGTGACTATGGATAACAAGATCGCTATCATCGATATGGGCACAAATACCTTTCACCTGCTCATAGCTGAAGCAGACAAGAAAGGTTATCACATAACCCAGCGTGACCGCCTTGCCGTAAAGATCGGAAAAGACGGTATAAACCAGGGGCTGATAACTGAAGAAGGAATTCACCGCGCTCTGCTTGCTATGCAAAGTTTCAGGAACACTCTCGATCAGCAGGGCGTAAAACGGATTTACGCTTTTGGTACCAGCGCGCTGCGCAACGCCAGAAATTCACAAGAAGTTGTGAACAGGATAAAAGCAATAACTGGCATTGATTCAAATATTATCTCGGGAGATAAGGAAGCTGAATATATCTACATGGGCGTAAAAGCGGCCATGGAGATCGACGAGGTGTCTCTAATTATGGATATTGGAGGTGGCAGCGTTGAATTCATCGTTGGTGATAATGACAAAGTTTGGTGGAAACAAAGCATTGAGATCGGGGCTCAACGCCTGCTCGAACAATTTCAAAAGAATGACCCGATAACCTCCGACGAAATTCTTGCGCTCGACCGTCATTTTGATATCGAGTTGCTTCCGTTAATGGAGATGCTCCAGCAGTACAAACCTTCTATTCTCATTGGATCGTCTGGAACGTTTGACACATTAAGCGATATCTTTTGCCTTCAGCACGATATCCACAAGAGTCCCGAAGAAATTGAAACACCCCTTACGTTGGAGGGTTTTTATGAAATATACAACGACCTCGTTAAGAAGGATTGCGCTCAACGGATGCTCATACCTGGTATGATCGAAATGAGAGTGGACATGATCGTGGTTGCATGCTGTTTGATCCGTTATATTCTTTCAAGACATCACTTTAACCGGATACGTGTGTCAACATACGCGCTCAAAGAAGGGGTACTCGCCACGCTCATTCACGAGTTGAGCAAGAGCAACCGGATCGCTGTTTAAATTGTTTCGTTTGCGAGCGCAGACAGGTTTTTGGAAATTTTAATCTGCCTTTTTTCCAATTCAGTGTTATTGATATCAAATCGAAGGGTGCTGTTCTCTGTAATAATAAAACTCAAGCCAGCTCCTTTTTTAAAAAGTCCCTCGCGTTCGCAGATGATCATTACGGGCTTGCCTTCAGTAGCTTTTAAGATCTCATCCAGTGCAGCGCTCTTTCCATCGGCGAGATAGATAATCTGAGCCTGACCAAGATCTGTAACGCTTTCCGCCTGACTTACTTTCAAAGGATGGCCATTGACAATCTTTCCACTTTGTTTCGCCAGTTCATCGTACACTTTTGACTTACCATAAACCGTGATCTGAAGATCACCTGAAACATTTGGAAACGAAGAGTACTTAGCAATGTTGACGACAAACAAGGCATACACTTGATAGTTGGTGGTTTGAGAATAAGCGGTCACCGAACAACATAGGGCGATCGTAACGAACGGGATTGTAAAACTTTTCATCGCCTACTTTTTAAAATTGATTTGATAATTAATTTTTACAACATACTCACGGCTTCTTCCTGGAATTGGTGCATAGCCTCCATTGTAGGCCTGAGGGATGGCGGGCTGGACGTTGGCGATATCGTAGACACCAACTCCAACGTTAAGACCCGAAACAAAAAGGCCCCGGTAGTTAAGAAATGCATTTGCCAATAAATATGGATCAAGCTTTCCGAGGACCGGGATTTCGTCAGCATCTACGGACGTGTATGCATAACGTTCGCTTGCATACAGGAAAGTAGGATTGAAGCTTAATTTTTCTGTCAGATTGAAATTAGTATTGAGCGTGATCTTATTCATTGGAAATCCTACGTATTGCCTCTTGCCAGGCACCTCATAGGTGATTACCGTATTGTCGTCTATCGATTGGCTAAAAGAGTAGGTAAGATTTGCATACCAGACTTTCTTCCGAATGCTATACACTATTTCAATTCCGTTGCTGCCGCTTTTTGCGGAATTTTCGTACCACTCCGAAAAGTCATCACCTTCACCCTCAGAACCGTAGATCAACACCTCACTGGTTTTGATACTGAAGGCGTTAACAGAAAGCAGCATTTCAGGCGTGAACTGGTAGCCCAATTCAATTTCAAAAACATCTGACTTCTCCGGCTTAATCGTTCCACCCAATGCGATATTTATGTTCTGAAGCGACGGCGCTCTGAAGGCCTGACTATATAAGAGTTTGAAATGGAAATTTTCAATCTTTTTAGTGAGGGC
>DATHIE010000053.1:0-7518 GCA_035316905.1 Chryseolinea sp.
ATAAACAAATATCCGGTGACCTACATGTCGCAAGGAACTTATGACGGCCACGCCGATTTGTTTCTCCTGCAGACGGGGATCATCTTCGGTCAGTCTATCTTAAGAAGTCTGAGCAATCACCAGGAGCCTACACTGATGTCAGTACTTTCTGAACGTGATCAGAAACGAAAAACGGGAGGCACCAGGGATACCGTTGGTCTATGGCCGTATCCCAAGAACCATGTGTCGATAAACCCAGACGTATATATCAATGGTGTAGTTGAACCTATCATTGAAGAAGTGCAACACTTCCAACCAGTTTCAAGCAGGCCAGTGCTCTATGTGGTCTGTTGTGATCTCGCGCCAGACGAAAAGCTCAACAAGGCTGTTATGCATGAAATGGAATCCGGATCTCTTCCACCACCGATCGTCCTTGAAATCAAGGATGATCAGTTGCTCGCCGGATTTAAGACTGTATTCGGTGCAATGGAACTGTGCGAAGCTATTGCGAAAATCATGGTGAAGCCGTTCCAGCAACATTCCAACATTCGTATGAGCCTGCACGTCGGTCCCGTCCACATCAATCCTGAAATTTTAAGACAGGAATTAACAGGAGATGTGATTAATATGATCCAACGCCTGCACAATCTTACCTTATCCGGATCAATCTATGCAACCGGTGTTGTCGCAGCGGTGTTGGCACTTGAAAACAAAAAATACTCTTTCGATTATATCGATACTTTGCCAACACCAGGCGAAGCAAAAGACCTCGATGTTTTTCGGGTCAATGTTCATCACACCATGGTGTCAGCATAATTTTTTCATTTTAGTGTTATAAACTTTCGATCGGTGATCTTTCCATTGGTTACCGTGTAGAGAACGAAGCCCGAAGGCATGGTAAAACCACCATCTGACGCAGGACCAACAATTGCCCCCGTTTGGTGAAATTCAGTCTTATTTCCCTCAGCCTCAAAAGTGAATTTTTGCGAATAGTGATAATGGCCTCCCAAAGCGACGGGATAGTTATGACTTTTCATTATTTCGAAAAGGGCAGGAGCATTGGTAACAACATGTCGAAATTGTTTTTTCCCGTTGATAGTGATCAAAAAACTTCCAGGCTCTTCGTCAGAATATTCCATCATACTCAGGCCGCCCGAGAAAAAAGGAATGTGATTGAAGGTTACAATTGGAATTGAATTGTCAAGCACCGAGACATCGCGCTTTATCCAATCAAGTTGAAGGGAATCGATATTACCATAATACAAGAGGTCATGATAATCGACGGAGTTCACTCCGATAAAATGTATTCCGCCATAAGAGAACGAGTAGTAATCGGGACCAAGGTAATGTCTATACATCTTTTTACCGTACAAAGGATGCTTCTCGCTCACCAGGGACTTATGTCTTTCAATTCCGAAGATCTCGTGATTCCCAGGAACGTTCCAAACGGGCACCGAAAATTTAGCGATCTCCCTGACATACATTTCATATAGGGAAGAAGCTTCTTTTTCTGAAACGCGCAATGCATCCCTGACAAGGTCACCCGTCACAAGCATGAACGCCGGCTTAATTGAATCTACCATCGATCTTAATTTTGTGAGGCGTGGTAGACTTTGTTCGCTTAAATGCGTATCAGAAGCGTGTACAAATGTGAAACTGTTTGTCCGTGGAGCAGGCGTCACAGGAAAATCGATGCTTACTTCGCGTTGATCCGACGAAATCTTCTTCCAAAACGGTCCCTTTATTATGTAATGATTCGGCTGAATCGCGAAAATATAACCTCTAGCTCCGTCACTCTCTAGACGGTAATGTCCCTCGGCGTTGGTTAAGACGATCTCACTTTGATCGGATATCCTTACGTCCTTAATGCCTTCTTCATTCTTGTCGCGAATACCATTGTTGTTTTTGTCAACGTATACGTAACCCTGGACGGAAACTTTAGTGAGATTTTGAGCTGTCGCCGTGGCTGCAAGAACGATCAGCGCCGAAAATAGAACTTTAGTCTTCATTGCATCAATTTAGGGGAAACAAAATAAATCTGCCGCGAATGCTGAGGGGTATTTTCCCGGTATATTTATTATTGTAGTATACCCTATACCCTATACCCTATACCCTATACCCAATACCCTATACCTTTACTACAATGGCCCGCCTACACATCAACCTACCAGAAAAATTTCTTTTCAGTACGGACATTGCCGTGCGGATTTCTGATCTCAACTACGGAGGACATGTTGGGAATGATACGATGCTTACCCTGTTACAGGAAGCACGCATGCAGTTCTATCGAAGTCTTGGATTCAAAGATGAGACAAGCTTTGAGGGTACCGTGGGGCAGATCATCATTGATGCCGCCGTTCAATACAAGGCGGAATCCTTTCTTGGTGATGTGCTGGTGATTAAGATTGCTGCCGACGACTTTACTAAATTCGGATTTGATCTCCTTTACGAAGTGAAAAACAAATCGACGGGGCAGGAGATCGCGAGAGCAAAGACGGGGATTGTGTGTTTTGATTATCAAAAAAGAAAAATGACGTGGGTACCCGAAGCTCTCGCCAGCAACCTGCAACCAACGTAGCTGGGGCCTCAAAAGAGTTTTTACTATATATATAGTTGTATTACTATAAAAATAGTTATACATTTATTTTATGGTTGAAAAGAAACTCACGACCGCAGAAGAACAGGTGATGCAACACCTGTGGGACCTAGAGCATGGATTCTTAAAGGATATTGTCGAAAAATACGACACACCGCGACCGGCCTACACTACGGTATCTACAGTGGTCCGGGTGCTAGTACGCAAAGGTTTTATTGGGTTCAGGGCGTACGGAAAGACAAATGAATACTTTCCAAAGGTCACGAAGGCGCAATATTTTCAGCAACAAGTAACGCCGATGCTTTCGAATTACCTTAAAGATTCCCCATCCGCCTTTGCCTCTTATTTTGCAAGCTCAAAACTTGGCCTTGCGGAGCTGGAGGACATCAAAAAACTCATTGACGATCGTATTAGAAAAATCAAAGCAAAGAAAAGCAAATGAACAACCTCTCTTATTTTTTCGAGGTCAGTGGATGTGTCTGCCTGCTTTATGTCCTATATCAGGTTGCCTTTAAATTCACTACTTTTTTTCGGGCCAACCGGATCTACCTGGTGGCGGGACTTATTCTTTCATTTGTTATACCGTGGTTGAACCTGTCCTTTGTCCCGGTTGACTATCACGTGTTACCTACACCAATCATAAGCCAGTCATTCCTGGCACAGAATTCGTCTTATCCGGCAGGAACGTCCGACGTAATCGCGCGAACCGAATATTCCTTTATTCCTTTTCTTTATTGGAGTGGCGTTGTGTTGATGATATCACGGCTTTTCTATTCGGTGGGAAGTATCCTCAGGCTCAAACGTCGTTCAAAGACGTTGGAGTATGGAGATGAAAAGGTCTACATAACCGATTCAGCACAACCGTTCTCATTTTTCAAAGCGATCTTTTTGCCAAAGGGTGATATAAACTCAATGATATATGATCACGAAAGGGCCCACGTACAGAACCTGCATTGGATCGACCTGCTCGTCGTAGAGATAGCGTCCGCGTTCCTCTGGTTTAATCCATTGATGATACTGTACCGGAGATCGCTAAAGACGCAGCACGAATATGAAGCGGATGCTTCCGCTATCAGGAACAGCAGATCCATCGATGCGTATTTGCACTGTATCCTCAATCACCTTCAGGGGCGACAATCCAGCCCCACCACAAGTCAATTTTTCGATACAAACATCAAACAACGAATTATCATGATGACCACAGACAAAACCCCCATCAAATTTTCATTGCTCTACCTATTATTTGTGCCTCTTGTATGCCTGTTGCTCCTGGCTTTCTCTGATCGGACAACCGGCATCGGCTTGTTAAACGACGTGTCCGATGGCCTCGTGATTGTCGTCGATGCAGGACATGGCGGCAATGACCAGGGTGTCTCTGCTGTTGGAGGACTTACGGAAAAAGAGCTCACGCTTTCCATAGCAAGGCGCATTCAGCAAGCCGGCGAAGCGCGAAACGTCAAAGTGATCCTCACTCGTACCGACGATCAGGCATTAAGTCTTGCTGACAGAATACAAATATCAAATCGTCATAACGCCGACCTTTTTATTTCGATTCATGCAAACTTCAATGCTCAAAACACTGCTGCTTCCGGAATTGAGGCAGTGATTAGCGAACAGAACGCTAAGTTTGAGGAAAGCAAGGCCTGGTCGGACAAGCTCGTAAAAGAGTTGACGGGATTGAGTGGAGTGAATGTAAATAGCGTAATGACTGCCGATTTTTATGTATTAAGCAAGAATTCCATCCCGGCAGTGCTTTTGGAACTGGGCTATTTATCCAACAAAACAGACATTGCTTATCTTGCCGATCAAAAAAACCAGGAGTTAATTTCACAAAGAATAATATCGGCGATCACCGGGTCCACCAAATAATTTAAAAAAATGACATTCACGGAAGCTCAGCAGCAGGTTGATCAATATATCAAAACCACGGGAGTCCGTTACTTCAACGAACTAACCAACATGGCGATGCTGACCGAAGAAGTGGGGGAAGTTGCCCGGATAATCGCCCGACGGTACGGTGAACAATCCGAGAAAGAATCGGATAAAAATAAAGATCTTGGCGACGAACTGGCTGACGTGTTGTGGATATTGTTATGTTTATCCAATCAAACGGGAGTTGATCTCACAGAAGCGTTTAAAAAGAACCTTGAAAAGAAAACCCTGCGCGACAAAGATAGGCATCAACAAAACCCAAAGCTTAAATGAGATTGACTTGTATCGTTGTTTTGCTACTTGCCGTGTCGGCGTGTACTCAACATCCCAAAGCCGACAAAATAGTCCTTGGAAAAGTATGGACCGGTAATCCGGAGCAACAATGGGCGGAGGGAATGGCAATCATCGGAGATTCAATCGTGGAGGTTGGAAGCGCAGCCGATATCGAGAAATGGATAGGTCCGGAAACAGAAAAGATCACCACGGTTGAGGGAAATCTCATCGTGCCTGGTTTTATCGATTGCCATGTTCATTTTGTTGAAGGTGGATTCGCTCTTTCATCCGTCCAGCTTCGTGACGCGAAAACTCCCGAGGAATTTATTAGCAGGATTGCAGCATATGCTCATACCGTTCCCAAAGGGACGTGGATAACGTCGGGTGACTGGGATCACGAAAACTGGGGCGGCAAGCTCCCCACCAGAGAGTGGATTGATTCGGTCACGTTGGAACATCCCGTTTGGATCAATCGTCTTGACGGTCATATGTCACTGGCTAATACGGCAGCATTGAAACTGGCCGGCATAACTAATGCAGTTAAAGACGTCGACGGTGGAACTATCGTTCGCGATAAAAAGCGAAATGTGACGGGCATATTTAAGGACAATGCCATGAGCCTGATCGACAAGGTCGTACCGAGGCCGTCGGATGAGCAGGAGGATAAAGCACTGGAGGCAGCAATGGCTTATGTGGCAGCGAGAGGTGTTACTTCCGTCCACAACATGAGTTTCTTCGAGGATACGTTTGAACGTGCTCACGATCGTGGCTCACTGAAAACTCGGATTTATTCTGGAATGACGCTTGGTCGATGGAGGGAACTAGCGGAAAAAATAAAAACGCTTGGCAAAGGTGATAAATGGCTTCGACGGGGAAATTTGAAAGAGTTTGTTGATGGTTCCCTTGGATCTCATACAGCCGCATTCTTTAAGCCGTTTGACGATACTCCTCGTGATTCAGGATTTTTTGTTATTGAACCAGCACTTCTTAAACGGAATATTAAATCAGCGGACAGCGCGGGACTTCAGCTGATGGTTCATGCCATTGGTGACAAGGCCATCCATACCTTGTTGAATATTTTTGAAGAAGTAATAAAAGAAAATGGCGAACGCGACCGGCGTTTCCGGATTGAACATGCACAACACATTGCTCCCGCAGACTTTAAAAGGTTCGCTGAACTGGATGTCATCCCCAGCGTGCAACCGTATCACGCTATCGACGACGGACGCTGGGCGGAAAAATTCATTGGTCATGAACGATCAACTAGAACCTATGCTTTTAAGTCATTACTGGATGCCAATGCTAAGCTTGCTTTTGGAAGCGATTGGTTTGTAGCACCACCGACCCCGCTTGAAGGCATCTATGCCGCGGTGACACGACGAACCTTAGATGACAAAAACCCAGAGGGCTGGATCCCCGAACAGAAAATCACCGTTGAGGAAGCGCTCCGTGCATATACAGCTAATGCTGCATACGCTTCTTTTGAAGAGGGAGTGAAAGGTTCCCTTGAGCAGGGAAAACTTGCTGACTTTGTAGTTCTCGAAAAAGATATTACCTCTATCCCTGCCACCGAAATCAGAAACGTGTCAGTGCTGATGACGTGTGTTGGTGGAAAGACGGTATTCAAAAAATAGATCCGCCTTGATAAGATTTTTTTACTCCTTATACCTTATACCTTATACCCTATACCCTATACCCTATACCCTATACCTTCTAACCCATGAGCGATAGTCAACGCAATCTCGCACTGGACGTCTTCCGCGGGATCACAGTTTGTTTCATGATCATTGTAAATTCTCCAGGAACCTGGGACATTATGTATGCTCCATTGGAGCACGCGCCATGGCATGGATTTACACCGACAGACCTTGTATTTCCTTCGTTTCTTTTTGCCGTCGGGAACGCAATGGCGTTCTCGATGTACAAGTATGAGTCACAAGGAGAAGGAGTATTCTGGCAGAAGACCATTAAACGAACGGTAATTATTTTTCTAATTGGCTATCTGCTTTATTGGTTTCCATTTGTTCGGGAAGCAGATGGTGGCGGTATTGAACTTAAACCGCTGGCAGAGACGCGTATTCTGGGGGTACTTCAACGAATTGCGCTTTGTTATTTCTTCGCGTCACTCATTATTCACTATGGCTCGAAAAAAATTGCAATTTGGTTTAGTGCGCTCGCATTGGTGGGATATTGGATCATCAGTTACGTGTATGGAGATCCAAACGATCCGTATAGCATGGTCGGAAATGCGGGGCTTAGGCTGGATTTGTTTTTGTTTGGTGAAAAACATTTATATCACGGCGAAGGCATAGCATTCGATCCCGAGGGATTCTTGAGTACGCTTCCGTCAATAGTCAACGTAATCGGCGGTTATCTTGCTGGTGATTATATACGACGACATGGGAACTCTTACGAAGGAATTGCCAAGCTGCTGTTGATGGGTTCATTGCTGATCTTTGGCGCGCTTACCTGGAATATGGCCTTCCCGATCAATAAAAAATTGTGGACCAGCTCATTCGTGTTATTAACTGTTGGTATTGACGTTTTGATATTAGGAGCATTGATCTACCTCACGGAAATACTGCGTCGAAGGAAATGGACACCATTTTTCCTTGTCTTTGGGAGGAATCCATTGTTTATCTATATCATCGCGGATTTGTTCCTGACCGTGATGTTTATGATACCCAGTGGGGATGATAACCTTCAATCAGCAATTAACTCTGACGTGCTGCTAAAAA
>DATHIE010000054.1:0-5388 GCA_035316905.1 Chryseolinea sp.
TCTCGATTGTCGTTCCACCATTTAGTACACTTATTGCCATTTGTTCTTTTCGTTTGGATTATTCCACTGTTCACAGCGGATTTTCTGAGCTTTAGACAGGTTCATTATGGGATGCTTTCAACCTTCGATCCATTCAATGACAGCATTTCTCTGTTACAGTATGTTTACTCTTGCGTGTTTGTTGCTCAATTTGTGCATCTGCTGCTTTACCTGATCAGCTCCTTTCGGTCCATCAAACAATACGAAAAAGATCTGGCAGGAAGCTATTCGACTATGAATTCCCAGGAGATTGCATGGCTGAAAATCGTCAATGTCCTTTTGCTGCTGATCGTCGGGCTGGTATCAATATTTTTGATCCTGTTCTTCGTTACACGATCGTATAACCGTGACTTCGATTACTTCTATGTCATTCCGTCGTCAGTTTTGATCTATCTGGTTAGTTACCGCCTGGCTGGTGTCCAATGGCTTCGGATAGCTCCGGCACCAGCCATCAAATACAAAAAGTCGTCATTGAAGACAAACGAAGGAAAAGAACGCGCCCAACAACTGGAGCGTTATCTTGATGTACACAAGCCGTATCTAAACAATGAGTTAAGATTAGAAGACCTGGCCGATATGGTAGAAATGCCATCCCACCATTTATCACAGGTACTCAATGAGCATCTTAACTCGACGTTCTTTGATTTTATTAACCGTCAGCGTGTAGAGGAGGCGAAAAGGTTAATCGCCACGGAAGGTCAACTGACCTTATTGGAAATAGCTTTCAAGGCAGGCTTTAACAATAAAACATCGTTTACGAACGCTTTTAAAAAATTTGCCGGCATGACACCCCTGGAATTCAAGAAAAATCACCCGACGCAAAAAAAATAATTCAAATACGGCCAATCCTTATCGGCATTGTCGACTTTTTACCCGTTAGCAGCTAGCCTTGCATCATTTAAAGATGTTAAAGTCAACAATGATGCAAAAACTATTAATCACAACACTTCTTTGCGTTGCGCTGGAATCCGGAGCGCAGGTATCTGAATTTAAGATCTCCGAAATTTTTCCCATCGAAGCAGAACATTCCTACCTCGGTTTTGATGTCCAGTATATGGGTTATGCGAAAGTCAGGGGAAGGTTTACTGAATTCAGGGGTGCGGTACGATTTAACGAAAGGGACTTATCCAAAACGTCTGTCTCTATTCGAGTTGATGTTAGTTCAATTGACACCGGCAACGAGTGGCGTGACAATGATCTAAGGTCTGATCAATGGTTCGATGAAAAGAATTTTCCCTTTATGGAATTCAACAGCCAATACGTAAGACCAGAAGGCTCCCACCTGAACATCACAGGCGACCTGACTATGCACGGCGTCAAGCGGACTGTCACCTTCCCGATGACCTACAACCCGAAGGTGTTAAAAGATATTCGAGAAGATTCGCAGATAGTTTTTTCAGGCACCCTGCAGATCAACTGCATTGATTTCGGAGTTGAAGGAAAAAGGTGGGCAGGAGTAAAAGAGGGAATAACTGCTGTAAGTGATAGTGTAAATCTGGAATTGACAATCTTGTGTAAAAGAATCAACGCCCCCAATTTCAAATATTGGGTCGCTAACGTGAATACACCCCACGGTAAGGTATACAAAATGGCAACGTCCCGTGGAATCAACGCAGCATTGAAGACATTTGATTCTCTAAGATTGGTTGCTGATAGTAACGTTAACGCTGAAACGCTCAACACCGTCGGACTAATGTTCCTTAAAGAAAATAAGACCGATGAAGCAATTGCTCTCTTCAAAAAAAATATTGTCATATATCCAGAAAGCTCTATGGTGTACGAAAGCTACGGTGAGGCTATGGCTACTATCGGTCGATGGCCGGACGCGGTAATGAATTTCCGACTAGCGCTTGACAAAGACTCTGGTAATATGAAGGCGAAAGAGACACTAAGACATATTAAAACGAAATGATTATGATATACAGTAATTAAGACGTTCATTTCTACGATGCTGCGCAAAATTTCAAAATGAGGCTCTAAGCTTCCGCTCTAATTTGTAACTTGTTTCGAATAGCTTGCGGAAGATGGATACGTTGACACATATTGCGCTGGGTGCCTGCATTGGAGAAGTAGTTGCAAAAAAGCACTTGGGGAAAAAGGGACCAATCTTTGGCGGCATCGCACAGCTGATCCCCGACGTAGACTTTATCTTCGGTCTATGGATGACCCCAGCTGCAAATGCCATGGCTCACCGGGGGCTTACCCATTCCTTTATCTTTTGCATATTGGCCACGTTGGTACTTTCGTTCACATTCCGGCGATGGTGGAAAGATAAATCATTACCATTTCGTTTTTGGGTCCTTACTTTCGGCATTCAAATATTTGTACACGTACTTTTAGACTCGCTTAATGCATACGGTACGGGATGGTTTGAACCGTTCAGTCACTACCGCGCGTCCTTCAACACTTTGTTTGTAGCAGACCCATTTTTTTCGATCCCGCTGGGGATAGCTTGCGTTGTTCTTATCCTGGTCAAAACAGAAAACACAAAACGTTACGCCGTAGCGGTGATTGGAATAGGTTATTGCTTGTTTTATCTCATCTACAGTGTGGCCAATAAGTTCACCATCGAATCTGATGTCAAACGTGCTTTTTCCCAACAGCACCTTCCAGAGGGAAAACATTTTACTACGCCGACGCCCTTCAATAACTGGTTGTGGTATGTCGTCTCCACAAATGAGGATGGAAGTTTTGTTGGCTATCGGTCGGTTTTTGACAAGGCAGAGCACATTGACTTTCAATTTTTCCCAAGAAACGATTCTTTGTTAGCTAATGTGCGGAACGATAGAGAAGTAGTGTTGTTAAAACAACTTTCACAAGGACATTACACCGCCGAATTAAATGGCGATACTTTAATTTTTAATGACCTGCGTTTCGGACAAATGATAGGCTGGAAAAATCCAAAGGCCGGATTTGTCTTCCATTATTACGTCTATCCGCCGCTTGACAACACTCTTGTTTTACAACGGGGGAGGTTTGCCAACTGGGATCTCGATGCAACAAAAGCACTGCTCACCCGCATCAAGGGAATTAAATGATCAACGCGATTTTTCGTTGCCGAAGTTGATCGTGAAAACGAACAGGAATAACCTCACCAATGAGTAGGCCATCCTATAGATCGCAGTATTCCATATCCGGGTACTTCGCTGATAAGTGTCAGCTGTAATCCTGTCGCAATCCCGTTCGATTATTCGGTCAAGTGCCTGATCAACTGTTGCGGAAAATCCCTGGTCATGCACATCCAGATTAAGTTCGATACTCGCGTAAGCACTGAGATCATTGACATTGTACGAGCCGATGGTGACCCAAAGGTTATCGTACGTGGCAACTTTAGCGTGAAGCACCTTCTGGCGGTATTCGTATATTTCGATATTACGTCGTAACAGCCATGGATAAAAAAATCGTTCCGCGGCCTTTGCCAAAGCGATATCTGACGACTTCGTCATTATAATTCGGATCTTTACTCCACGCTTAGACGCCGCCCGGAGATACTTCCGGATAACTCTTCCAGGCACAAAGTAACTCGACATGATCGTGATACTTTTTTGCGCGCGCTGCAACATTTCGATATAGCTCCGTGATATCTGATTTCTATTTCGCGCCCAGTCGTTAACACGAACTCTCACAAAACAATCACCATCAGGTCCTGGAGGAGTTCGAACACTTACATTATTTGACCGGGGCGCGCGCCTAAACCACATCTGAACACATCGGTTGTAAAGTTCTTTCGCAGCTTCGCCTCGAACGAGCGCGCCATAATCAAGCCAACCCGGCTGGCCGTCAATGTCATTGTATCGGTTTGTAATATTGAGCCCAGCCACAAGACCCTGCGCTTCGTCAGCAACGATTATTTTATGGTGCATTCGCCGGCCAACAAAAAAATTGTGTCCTCTGAACAACGGTTCAAACCAGCGAAAATGAATTCCTGCATTCTTTATATCGGTTAGAGTCGCAGAGTCCCTAAAGGACCTCGAAGCATAGCCATCCAGCAACAGATAAACTTTCACGCCACGGTTCGCTGCCCGGATTAACGCATGGGCAATACGTTGTCCGGTCTCGTCTTCTTCGTATATGTACATTTGAAAGTGAATGGATTGAGAAGCTCCATCGATTAATCTTTCCAGCAAATCGAAAAAAGGGGCACCTCCACGTATCAGTTCAATACCGTTGTTTGAGGTGTATCCGCCTTTTTGAATTAATTCGTTTTTGCTTATGGTCATTGTTCCTAAATCCAGAATAACTGTTCCTTACCAAAGGTAATCCTTTGCTTGCTCGATCAAACATAGCAAAAGGGGCGCCAGCAATTGGGTTCATTACGCTTCCTCGTAGTGTAAAAATTATTTTCGGATATGCCTTTTTTGATCTTCCTTGCATTCTAAACTCATCAACCATGAATTCCGGTCGACTTTGGAAATTTTCTCTAATCCTCGTTGCTCATGCTCTTTTTTCAATTAATAGTTACGCGCAGGATCGGGCCTTGCAAGCTGAATCTAACATTACTTCTACAGGAACTGTGACCATAAAAGGGAAGGCAGTACCCTATAAAGTTACTGCCGGAACCCAGCCGGTTTGGGACAAGGATGGTAAAGTGATAGCCTCTCTTTTCTATACCTACTACGAACGATCTGACGTGTCGGATAAGAGCAAGCGGCCTTTTGTGATGTCTTTTAACGGCGGCCCTGGATCCGCATCGGTATGGATGCACGTCGCGTACACCGGACCAAAAATTTTGAACATTGACTCGGAAGGATATCCTGTGCAGCCTTATGGGATCAAAGACAACCCGAATTCTATTCTTGATGTCGCGGACATCGTGTACATCGATCCGGTAAATACAGGCTACTCAAGAATTTTAGATCCCAAGGCTGAACGGTCCGTGTTCTTCGGTGTTAATGCGGACATTACCTATTTGTCTGAATGGCTTAATACATTCGTGTCTCGTAACAATCGATGGCTTTCTCCGAAATACCTTATCGGTGAAAGTTATGGTACGACGCGGGTCTCGGGCCTCGCCAATGCGCTGCAGAACTCTCATTGGATGTACCTAAATGGAGTCATCCTGGTTTCACCCACAGAATTGGGTATCAAGCGCGAAGGAACAATGGAAAGTGCACTGGCGCTACCATACTATACAGCGGCAGCATGGTATCACAAGAAACTGCCGGCCGATCTCCAGCAAAAGGATCTTCTTGAAGCGCTGGCTGAATCCGAAAAGTTTACTGTGGATGAATTCATCCCTGCTCTTGCGAGAGGCGGTTTTATAGGTGATCAGAAAAAAAATGAAATAGCTGGTAAGGTGGCCCGTTATTCAGGTCTCTCCCAGGAAGCTGTTTTACAACAAAATCTTGT
>DATHIE010000055.1:0-8350 GCA_035316905.1 Chryseolinea sp.
AGGCGAGCAATTATAATACAATGACAACCTACTCAAACAGTGAATGTAACTTCTTATGGAACGCTCCGAATAATTACGGATTTGCATTTCCTGCAACATCTGTTGCCTCAGTGTTTTTTTTCCATAGTCATAAAATTTAAAAGTTATGACTGGAAGTTACGCAATCTGTAAAATGAGTTAATTTTCGTGGAGACGTACAAAACTACCGAAGGTTTTGTTCAACAATCGGATATATGCACCTATTACATCTATTTCTCCTTTATGAATTTTCGGGAGTACATCTATTTCGTATAACAGGCTGGTATTGTGTAGTTCAGATATCAAGGTTGTCCAGTGGACCTCTGATTATTTCCAAACCTTTACTGGTAACATGTGTATAAATTTGCGTGGTTTTACTTTAAGAATCACCTAATAGCGCCTGAATGTAGCGGATATCAGCCCCGCTTTCAAACAGATGGGTTGCAAAACTATGTCTCAAGGTATGCAAAGTTGCCGGCTTTTTTTATGCCCGACTCCCTCTATGCCTGATGAAACACCTTAAAGGAAAATGAATAACAACCCCCTCGTAAGTCTTATTTTGTCCACAAACACAACTCGTAGACGGGCGAACGAAATCCGCTTTCCTAATCCAGTCGTTGTGTTTAACTACTCATGCTGGTAACACTTTCCACTTGCATTCGTTGTTTTCCTTTTGCATCGTTGGCCTGCTGCCGTGGTTCCAAGACATTGCCGCGATGTGGTGGTCTGATCGCCTTTCACTTTTTCAGATGGCACGCCCGCCGGGTTAGGTGAAGTGAAACCATCGTTTGTTGTATCCGCATCGGGCTTGCACACACTACAGGCGGAATATCCGCGCTCCTTGGCCTTCGCCAGCTCAATCTCTATTTTACTTTGCCGAAGGTATTGGCATGTTGAAGTATGATATTTCTCACCGGTCCGTGTGATATAGACAACATGTTTTTGATCCTGCGCCTGCAAAAATGTTGAAGCACAGTAAAAGATCGCGAAAATTAATGCAGTCGTGAATTTTCGGATCGTTACAGCCATATCGTGTCAATCAAACAAAAGCCCATCCGTCTGCAACAATAGCATGAACGAATGGGCTCCTGCTCGAATGTAGGAAAACGGACAATAAATTCAAAGAAGCAAACCGCCATGCCTATTAGCAATATCAATTGAATAAAGCATGGCGTCTTTCCATACCCACCAATGGGTAACTCATTGTAGCTATCTACCACAACTTAGTTCACACCCATTAACGCGTTGCCCGAAATAAAGGATTTAATCAAAGCTTATGGTTGCATTGTACCCGGCAATTTCCGGTTTCCGAGCGTTAGCGTCGTAAATGTGTGATGAGATCAGAAATTTCACCTGCCTTAAAAAATTGCTACTTTTATTAGAGGTTTCTTAGACTCACGCGATCCAATCTATAAGCCCACTAAGATCCCAATGCGAGTGACTAACCAACTTCCGTCAAAATGTGGACTGCAGCAATCAGTTCTTGATTATAAACGCGTTAGTGTAAATGTTCTAAAAATCATTAATACAAATGGGACTACTTGACTTTCTGAAGAAAAAAGAGTTTGCTGAAATCAAGCGACTCAATGCCTACATTAATGGCTTACGAAACAAGGCCGCCGAAAGCATTAACACACTTAAAGCGCAGCTTGAAAGATACAGACCAATTATCGACATCGAAGCGGAAGCATTAAAGCAAAAGAAAGTTTTGGAGCAAGTCATTATTGAAAATAAGACACGGGTAAAACAAATACAGCATGATCTTGACGGTCTAAATTCCAAATACCAAACTTCTCTTGCCACTTACTCAAAACTTCGAAAGGAGATCGGCATTTTTGAATCGAAACTGGATCTTATCGAGTTTGGCGTTTACGAACCAGTTTATGATTTTGAAAAGTCCGATGATTACCGAGCGGAGCAAGAAAGAATTATTGCCGATGCGAAAGCCATGATCAGCAACGATACAGCTGCCATTTGTACTACCCAGTGGACAGTGGAGGGAAGTGAATACAAAGGTAAAGTTGTTGTCAAGGTTTATAAAAAGTTGATGTTGCGTGCCTTCAATGGAGAGTGTGACGTTTTGATTGCTAAAGTAAAATGGAACAACATTAATCAAATGAAGGAGCGGATGCAGAAATTATTTGATGCCGTGAATAAACTTGGCGAAGGATTCAAAGTTTACTTAACCACTCAATATTTGGACCTTAAGCGAAAGGAGTTGATACTGGAACACGAGTATCAAACCAAGAGGCAACAAGAAAAAGAGGAAATGCGTGCCATTCAGGAAGAATTGCGAGAAGAAGAGAAGGCGCGCAGAGAATTCGAACAAGCACAGCGGGAAGCAGAGAAAGAAGAGACAGTATATCAGAAGGCGTTAGAAAGGGCTAGAAAGGAAATGGAGCACACTACCGGCGAAAAGCACGACATCTTGCAGAATCACATTCTAAAGCTTGAGCAAGAACTGAAAGAAGCGCAGGAGAAAAAGGAAAGAGCGTTGTCTATGGCCCAACAAACTAAGCGTGGGCATGTCTACATTATATCTAATATAGGCTCCTTTGGTGAAAATGTCTATAAAATTGGCATGACAAGGCGTTTGGAACCGATAGATCGAATCAAAGAATTGGGTGATGCCTCCGTTCCGTTTCAGTTTGATATCCATGCCATGATATACTCCGACGAGGCACGAACACTCGAAGTTGAACTGCACAAAGCATTCACGAATAAAAAAGTGAATATGTTGAACTATCGGAAGGAGTTCTTCAACGTTACGATTGATGAGATCGAACAGAAAGTGAAAGAAATTGGATTTGAAGCCGAATTCTCAAAGCTGCCGGAGGCTATGGAGTATAGGGAAACGATGGCCATTCTAGAGAAAATAGATACTCAGGTAGAACACAAAACAGTTGAGGAATTGATTGCTGAAGATTTTCCAGGGAGTTTAACTGAATGAACTCTGCTTACCGGTCTTTGTCCTCATTAATTATCACGAACCGTTTTAGTAACGCGTGCGGCTGGGCATTTTTCATTTACGGCGTTGTCGGTTTACACAAAACTAAGCACGCTTAATGACTGGCTTTAGAGACGCGGCAGGCAATGTATGTGCGTCCTAGTAAATCAAAATAATTTCATTTGGGTTTCTCTTTTAGGATAGAATACACCGATAATCACAAAAGGGTTTTTCGCTCTGCGCATGTGCCACTCCTTAGTTGTCCCAAGAAATAGATAAATGTCCTTCTCTGTCAAAAATTCCTGTTCATATTTTTCTCTGACTTTCACCAAGGCGGTTGCTTCACTACCTTCGGCCGCTTTCACACAGTTCCAATACAAGGCGCCAATTTCCCAGTCTTCAATCATCAGTCTGCTTTCTTTTCCCTCATCATCTCTGAAACGGTAAAAAAATCTATATGGAAGTTTAGGGATGAGTGATTCAGGTGATTTTGCAGGGGCAAAGAGGTCTTCTTGTTTTCTTATTTCAAGCCATTCGTCTTTCCATTGTCGTGTATCTCCTTCTATTTCAAATCCTAGAACTTCTGTCGGTTTGAAAGATGCCAGTGAGCGATTTGTTGGTGCTTCTGAGTCTTTAATGAGTTGGCCAAGATTTGTATAAACGTATTGGAGGCAAATTTCTTTCCTCTTCAGCCAATTTCCGTCAGTTCCTATACGTTCATGCAATACAATATCTCGAAAATCATAATTCTGCGGCGAATGACTTTCGGGGCGGAAGTCATCGGTTCTCTTATTTAATTCAAGTTCAATCCAAGTATACTTGAAGGATTCCATTTTTCCTGACTGCCGTTGTCCCATCAAGAAGCTTAATGGAACGGGATAAATGCGTATCCATTCGCCATTTTCTAAAAGCCCCGCAGTACAAACTAACTCATCATAACTTCTCGAGGGTAACGGATAAGTTGTTACTGAAAGGAGCACTTTTTTTCTGGCCATGGGTCAAATATGCTCCACTCTATATTCGAAGCCGGGGAGTGTTTCAATAGCTTCGGCCAAGTGTTTACGATGACATTGGCAAATGTTCGCCTCGAAACAAGTGAGTGCAATTCTTTTGTTTTCTTCCAGTAAATTCAAAATATGGATTTGTATATTTACTGTTTTTTTGAGGTTTTCCTTTCGATACACTGTAAACAATTTATCATAGTCTGCTTGGGTGTTTAATGACTGACGTTGTTCGGATCGTACACCGACCTCAGGAATGTGAACGTATCTAACTCCTAAACTTTCACAATACTTCTTCAACTGGCTTTTGCTAAAGCCATATTTCATACTTAATGGATTGTTGCGCACGTCAACCAAAACCTTCACGTCCTTTTTTAATAATCTCACTAAATATTCTTCTAGCGAAATGCCCTCGTAGCCAATCGTAAACAAAACCGTCTCGTTACCCTTCGGCCTACACGCTTCCACCTTTTTTAGCTCTGTTCTCGTTAATATGTCCGCAGCAACTTCACTCTTCGTGGCATAAAAGGGATAGTTAACATAAGTATGCTTTATTAAGGTCTTCAAACTCATTTTTCCATACTCAGTCTTAACTTGTTGCAGTCGTCTTAAGTCATCAGCTTCTACCTGTTTAAGGTAGTCTGTCCTCTCAAGCCTGGTAAAATGACTTTTAGTTTCTTCCAACAGCCCCTTTGCGACCATCTTTGTCAGGTCGGCTTTCGCCGAATAGGAATAACAGCCATACCGATACGGTACAAAATCATATTCCGGCTTACTTTGCTTTTGAGTAAACAGGAAAAGCAACTTTTGGATTCGTATTTTATCCAATTGCCCCTCAAATAGTTGTAATAAAGCGAGTATTATTTTCCGTCTGTAAAACACGGATGCAAGTTACAATTATAAAAAGGTATATCAACATCATGTGCCAGGGTTTTGATAAAACGCTTTGATGGCAATTTTAATTGCTTTAGTTGCATCAGCTTCAAGCAGGACCTGGTTATTAAACCATGTATCCATTTCTAAAAATGGTTCTTGAAGATTTAGATGAACATATTTGTTTCTTAGTTTGCGAAGCCAATCAATTTCCTCTACTTCCCCTTCATAAAATTCCTTTAAAAGACTTGCGGTTCCAGCCCTATTGTCTCCTGACTCCGTCTCTCTGAAATGAGAATCGATTGACGAGACCGCCATCACTACAACAGAAATCCAAGCCCCAGCACAATAAGCACGTTGCATGTCATAGAATAAAGCAACGGAATGGTCACTTGCAAGATAACTCAAACCTGTTTCAGCTTTTTCAATTTCATTTTCAATCCATAAACTCCTTTGTTGCCAAAGTTGCTTTGAAGGTGGCTCGAATAGATTGTCCATAAATATTTCATGAGAGAATATTCGATCACTGTTTTAACTAAAAAGGGAACTAATGACAGGTGACACCTTCGTGACTAAATCCACTAAAGACCCCACGGAAGCTGCTTTGTTAATTCCGTCCCGAACAGATGCAATTACTGTCTTATTAGGTTCTGGTTTGGTAAGCTGGCTGCTTATTGTGTCAATGTCAGAAACGATTTCTAGCTTGGCTTCATCTCTCAATTCGTGTGAGCGCTTCACAGCTTCTCGAAGGTCGGAGGGTGCTTTTCCAGCATCCTGATACTTAACATTGACCTGGTTACCATCGCCAAGTGTTATGATGTTCTGCCCCGTTGCTTCAATTTTTATTCCTGTGAATCTGTCCCGTGTAAATGAACTTGGGCCTTCAATCTTATCTATACCTGGAGCTGTTATAAAATACCATTCTGTTTCTGAAGGTATAGTTACACCTCTATCGGTAGTAAACGATTTTTTCTCAACATCGATGTCAAGCCAACCTTGGCTTATCAAATAGTTTATATGCCCGACAACTTCTGTTGCCTTAAATCCATGTAGGTCTTTAAGGTCACTTCGAACGTCACTTATTTTTACGTGTGACCCTTTCTTACCTTTTCTACTAGTCGCGTTCTTGTTCCTGTTGTAGAAATACTGCAAAATCATTTCCCTAATTTGATCATTGCTGTAACTCCGTGTTGGGGTCTTTGCCATATGACATTGTTTTGTTAAATTAAAAGCTCACTCTTGTGCCTATGCCAGATATCTTTCCTTCGAATTCATAACACCCAGAATTTCAATCATAAGCTTTCCTTTCTGCTACCTTCAAGCTCATAAAAAAATTACTGTGCTCACATACCCACAAATGGGTAATTCAGATTGCTCTACCAAAAAAATCCTCTCCCCCGCATAGGGTTTTTCTCAATTTCAAAGACATACGGGTAAGAAGAAGATCTTATTTTTCACCTAACCCCGTTTGCCATGAACACCAATGGACTATTTCACGTCTTATCTTCCATTCACCCGTTGTCTGAAGATTTCAAAAAGGCGCTGGAGAAAGAACTTATCCCGTTCACTTTCCCGAAGAATCATATTCTACTGGATCCTCCAAGGACGTCAGAGTATGCGTACTTCCTGGACAAAGGTTTCGCCATGTCCTACTGTTTCATTGAAGGAAAAAAGATAACAGAATCATTCTGGCACTCCGGACAGATCATGGTCGCCTTTGAAAGTTTCTTTGAACAGCAGCCGTCGCTGGAAGCTATTCAACTTATGACAAAGAGTGATGTCTTGTGTATCAGCTATGCCAGTGTGCAGCGCATGTTCGAAACATTTCCTGAAACGCAGAAAATATACCGCGGCGTAATGAACCACGAATACGAAGAGAACCGGAGAAGGATGCGCGACATGCGGAGACTGAATGCACTTCAACGCTTCCAAAAATTACTACTGACTTTTCCGGACATTGAACTTATCGTTCCGCAGGATGCTATCGCGTCATACCTGGGAATTACGGCGCAGTCCCTGAGCAGACTAAAACGTAACAGGTCCAATACTTAACGGGAGATAATATAAAGTATGAACATTAGTTCATGTTAAGTATGAACATGCGGTAAGCAATCTCCTTTTACTTCTAGCATACCTTAGTCTTGACAAAAGACCACTACATGAAACAGAAAGTTGCTGTCGAAATAATTTCATTTCTATTCATTTTGCTTTTCGTCTATGCGGCTACCAGTAAGCTGGCAGATGTCGAAAAATTCCGGATTCAAATTGGACAATCTCCACTGCTCACGGACATATCTTATTTGATCTCTTGGACAATTCCGTCGATTGAGCTCATCATTGCGGCAATGTTTGTATGGGTAAGATTCCGGCTTGTCGCCTTGTACTCAGCCTTTGCCCTTATGCTAATGTTCACCATATACATCGTTGCAATAATGACATTGAGCGAACAGATTCCGTGTGCATGCGGCGGCGTGCTAGACCGCTTGGGGTGGAAAGAACACTAGATCTTCAACATCGTATTCGTGCTATTTGCCCTTTTCGGGATTCTGTTGAAGACCAAAATGGGTGAAGAAGAAACAACAGTCGGTGCATAATTTATCGGGTATTACATTATGAGAAAGTCGAGTATGAAGCTCATCACAGCTGTGGCCATTGCTAGTCTTGCTATAGTCCTTATAACATTTTTACACGGCGTAAAAGACACGCGATATCAGTATGAGAGCTTTGATCGAACTTTCAACAACGACTTCTGCAACTTGACTGATACTTTCGATTTAAAATACAATTCATTCTACATCGCAGGTTCGGACAAGGAGCATTTTTACCTCGCGAATTCAACCGCGCCGTTTCATCTTTTGATCGTTCGGACTGCTTTTAAGGACACACTTTCTATTAATGTAGATACCAGGAACATCCTGAATGAAAAGTATCGTGCGTTTCAAGTGAAGGTGTGTCCTCCCTATTTTTATCTGACCGATGGGTTCATGCCGCTTATCTTAAGCGGGCGTATTACCGACTGGGCGTTATCGCGTGCCCTATTCGACAGTGCATTCTTCGTCGATATTGAACCGATGACTCCACACACATTTGCGATAAAGACGTTGAGCAGTCGTACACACGAGCACCTTCTTGGAAAAATGAATGACACTGTTTCCGGCGTGCAGTTGGTTGAAGGGTTACTTGAAAAACAAATTGACGGTGTCTTTTGTACTGACGGTGAAATGCATTACGACGAGGAGACCGGACGTCTTGTATACGTCTACTTCTATCGCAACCAATATGTCGTAATGGATTCTGATCTGAACCTCATCGAAAGAGGCAATACAATTGACAGCATCAGCAGGGCGAGGATCCAAGTTGCAACGATATCGTCTAGTGGTGTGCGGACTATGGCAGCCCCCCGGTTGGTCGTAAACAAAAAAAGTTGTGTTTCGGGAGATCTGCTGTTCGTACACTCCAATATCAAAGCGAGAAACGAAAGTCGCGATGCGTTTGACAAAGCCGCTGCACT
>DATHIE010000056.1:0-3144 GCA_035316905.1 Chryseolinea sp.
ACTTTGTTTTGAGAATACTCAAGAGGTCCCTAAATCCGGAAGCATCGGCTAACAGCGCCTGCTCACGCGAGATACTGGTTGCTAATGGAGTGTACTCAGGCGCTTCGGAGTTGAATATCCTGAGGTAAAGCTCTTTGTCAACTTCTTTTAAATTAACTAGTGTCGCTTCAACGTTGGTGAGATCTTCCTCGAGAACAGGCTTGTGCTTTTTTAACAGATTGTTTTCAATAACCAGAGCACGTTCATTCTCTGTTTCGATCCAGTAGTCATGAATCCCGATGGCTATTCCACTAAAGATCATTGCTGTTACGAACAGACCAGATACATACCAAAGCGCATCCTTAAAAGTGATTCTGGAGCGCTCGTATCGAAACGTTTTTGGATTGTATTGATACTTGATATCAGACATTAAGGCCGACGATTCTACGAGTTATATGGTAATTAAAAGCCAGAAAAAAATCCTCAATACCTGCTTATACTCTGTCATCTGCGCTTAATTTTGTGGCTTGCCAATGTTTTTTGGCAGGGTAATATAGCAAAAATCAGAAAGTACAAGGCTTAACCACACTCAAGGAATGGATTCGGGTTCGATCAGACGGAAGTTTTTGGATTTTTTTGCCAGCAAAGGCCACACAATCGTTCCTTCCGCCCCTCTGGTGCTGAAAAACGACCCTACTCTGCTGTTTACAAACTCTGGTATGGTCCAGTTTAAGGATTATTTCCTGGGAAATGCCGTTTCGAAAAGCCCCCGCGTAGCAGATACCCAAAAATGCCTCAGAGTGAGCGGAAAACACAATGACCTGGAAGAGGTTGGTATCGACACATATCACCACACGATGTTTGAAATGCTGGGGAACTGGTCATTCGGAGACTATTTCAAAAAAGATGCAATTGCATGGGCGTGGGAGCTTCTTACTGATGTGTACGGGCTGCCTAAAGATAGACTTTATGTGACCGTTTTTGGTGGTGACAAAGGAGATGGCCTTCCTATTGATAAGGAAGCATTTGATTATTGGAAAGCTTTCATCGACGAAGGTCGGATACTGTATGGGGTGAAGAAAGACAATTTCTGGGAAATGGGTGAAACAGGTCCATGCGGTCCATGTTCAGAGATACATATCGATCTGCGATCGGATGCAGACATAAAAGCAATCCCTGGCAAGCAGCTGGTTAATGAAAGCCATCCTCAGGTAATAGAGATCTGGAATCTCGTCTTTATGGAATTCAACAGGAAGGCGGATGGATCACTGGATAAACTGCCGGCGCAGCATGTCGATACCGGAATGGGATTCGAACGCCTGTGTATGGCGATACAGAAAAAGACCTCAAACTATGATACTGATGTCTTTACTCCTTTGCTTGACTTTATAAGTACGGCCGCGCAGATCAAGTATAAACAAAATGAACAAACGGATATCGCTATGCGAGTGATAGCTGATCACATCCGTGCAGTGTCATTTGCAATTACAGATGGACAATTGCCGTCGAACACCGGCGCAGGTTATGTCATTCGAAGAATTTTGAGGAGGGCAGTACGATATGGATATACGTTCCTGAATTTTAAGGAGCCCTTTATGTACAAGCTTGTACCGGTACTTGGTAATCAACTTAAAGATGTTTTTCCTGAGCTTGAATCGCAAAGGGATTATGTATCCAAAGTGATCCATGAAGAGGAAGCTGCTTTCCTGAGAACGTTGGAAAAAGGATTGAAACGCATTGAGGTTATGGAGGCTGAGTTGGTTAACAAGACCATCAATGGCGAACAGGCGTTTGAACTATACGATACGTTTGGATTCCCTTTGGATCTCACATCTTTGATCGCTCGCGAGAAAGGTCTGTCGGTTGATGAATCAGGATTCAAAGTTGAGATGGAGAAACAAAAAACCCGATCGAAGGCCGATGCTGTCAAAGAGACCGGCGACTGGATATTGGTGGGTGATGATGAGAAGACAGAATTTATTGGATACGATTTTCTGGAATCAGCAGCAAGGCTAATTAAGTACCGAAGGATAAAACAAAAGAACAAGGAACTGTTTCAGCTCGTCTTCGACAGAACGCCATTCTATGCAGAAAGCGGGGGACAGGTTGGTGACACTGGATTCATAGAGTCAAGTGCTGAAAAAATATTTATTGCGGACACAAAGAAGGAAAATGAATTGATAGTTCATGTTTCCGAAAAACTGCCAGCGGATCTAAATGCTACGTTCAAAGCAGTTGTAGATGCAAGAAAGCGTTTCTTGTCGATGGATAATCATTCGGCTACGCACTTGCTTCATGCTGCGCTTCGTCAGGTGCTGGGGAAACATGTTGAACAGAAGGGCTCGCTGGTGAATGAAAAAATATTACGTTTTGATTTTTCTCATTTCGCAGCGATGACGCCGGAAGAAATCTTGAAAGTTGAAGAAATAGTAAATCGCAAGATCAGGGAGAATGTGAAGCTGGATGAGAAACGCAACGTGCCAATCGAGAAAGCGAAAAGTTTCGGTGCGATGGCCCTCTTTGGTGAAAAGTATGGAGACTTTGTTCGCGTTATTACATTTGATCCTTCATTCTCTGTTGAGCTTTGTGGAGGTACACACGTACAGGCTACTGGACAGATTGGTCTTTTTAAGATCGTCTCTGAAAGTTCTGTGGCGGCAGGAGTAAGGAGGATTGAAGCAATAACTGCTGATGAAGCGGAGCGTTACATCCGTGATGAATTGCAATTGTTGGATCAGGTTCGATTGTTGTTAAAGAATCCAAAGGATCTTGTTTCTACGACGAAGAACCTACTGGAAGAAAAACATTTGCTCGAAAAGAAAGTTGAAGGTTTCCAGCAGGAGCAGGCGAATATGCTTAAAGATCAGCTGGCGTCCAAAGCTGTTAAGAACAACGGGCATAGTGTTATCATCGAGCGCGTAACTGTGCCGAGTGCCGATATCCTGAAGAATATTGCGTACGGCCTGCGAAATCAATTCGATGATCTCGTGCTCGTGCTTGCTGCAGAGATCGACAACAAGCCTCAAGTGGCTGTTATGATAGGTGAGAAGTTAGCCAAGACTAATTCATTCCATGCCGGTAATATGGTTAAGGAGTTGGCTAAGGAAATTGACGGTGGCGGCGGCGGTCAGGCTTTCTTTGCCACCGCAGGAGGGAAGAACCTTG
>DATHIE010000057.1:0-3852 GCA_035316905.1 Chryseolinea sp.
ATCTTCAGCGACAATGATCTCCGGAAAAAGATGTTTCTGGTGGGACAACAGTACGTTGACCAGATAGAGGATGTTGATCACTTGCAGTACGATAACTTGGGCAACCTCCTGATCTTTGACCCTGTCATCACCAGTTTCCATGTTCAGCCTCCGAAAATTGAAACAGCAGGTGCACGCTGTGCAAAGTGGGAATTCAATAAAGTAGGCTGGAACATGAACAATGATTTTGCGGTATACAGGCTTGCGGACATAGTCCTGATGAAAGCAGAAGCACAATTTATGAATGGGGATAAGGCCGGCGCATTAGCCACGATCAATAAGAAATATAATTCAGTATCAATACGCAGTCGCGCTGGATTGCCTGATTTTAGCCAAGCTGAATTGACGCTTGATGGTATACTCGCCGAAAGAGCCCGGGAGTTGGCCTGGGAAGGGCATCGTCGAAATGACATGATTCGTTTGGGTCATTTTACAGACCCGAGAATTCCGGAAAAGGCACAATCACAAGATTTCAGAAAACTATTCCCTATTCCGCAAGCTGAAAGGGACAAGAATAAGTATCTCGAACAAAACCCTGGTTATTAAAGGTCTTGCTCAACTTAGCCAAAGAGAGAAAAATATAAGCGTTCTCATACAGATTGATTTACAACAATGCTATGAATAGCAGACTTGTAGTTAGTGGAATTTTTCTCTTGCTATTCTTTCAGCTAAGCATGGCACAGGAAAATGATGTTCTGTTTACCAAGATAGTTGGAAACAACGGCGAGACGCTTTTCAAAATCACAGCCATTACTCAGGATACTAAGGGGTATATGTGGTTCTCAGGACAAAACGCCAGCAGCCTGTTCCGGTACGACGGTTACCAGATGATCAGTTTCAAGCATGATACGTTAAATCAGAATTCGCTTGGAGGACTTGATCTTGAAACGGTCTATGCAGATGATGACGGCAAAGTATGGATTGGATTCAATGATGCAGGCATGGACCAGTATGATCCGGCAACGGGTATCTTCAAACACTATCGGCAGACCGAAGATGATCCCGGAAGCCTGAGCAGTAATGGAGTTACAGCAATAATGAAAGATCATCAAGGCAGGCTGTGGGTGGGTACTCATAAAGGGCTGAATCAGCTGGATGAAAAAACAGGAAAATTTATTCATTACAGTTTTCAAGGTGGGGATCCGAAAAGCCTTAGCTGCGATGTGGTCCGTACTCTCTATGAAGATCGACAGGGTACCCTATGGATAGGAACCGGATTTCCATTCTCTAAAGACACGGATGAGGGGGGCCTTAACCGGCTGGAGCGTGATGGAACATTTACCCGTTTTCTCCATGATCCCAAAGACGTACACAGTCTCTTGAACAATAAAGTGTCTGCCATTTTTGAAGACAGCCGGGGAGTCTTCTGGATCGGCACATCAAACGACGGCATTCATATTATGGATCGGGAAAAGGGAACCTTTGAACGTTATGTGATTAATCCGGCAGCTCCGGATCATCTGAGCCAGCCGCCATTAAACACAAAGCCGTTCGATCATATTACTTCTTTCGCAGAGGATGGCAACGGAGCGATATGGATTATAACGTATGCGTCCGGCATAAACCGGTATGACCCAATTACGAAATTGGTAACGCATTACGAGGGGAGCAACGGGTTCCCTGATCGCAGTGGTTGGAGAGCGTATACATCACGTGACGGAGTTTTATGGTTGAGTACACAAGAGAGCAATTTATTTCGCGTCGACCCTCTACGAAAGAGTATTCGCAAAATTACCACGGGCAGTCCGGTCCTTCGTTTTCTTGAAGACAAAGAAAGCTTATGGATTGGAACAGATGAACATGGGTTGCTGCAATTTGATAGTGAAAACAAGCTGATACATCAATTTACTTACAATGCCTCGGATCCATCCAGTCTATTTGCCACTACTGTGAGCACGCTTTTTCAAAACCAGGAGGATACTCTTTGGCTGGGTACGCACAATGGCGTTGGCATCTACAATAAACAAACAAAACGTTTTTCGAAGTTTCCGTTGAGTTCCAAATTCAAAGACAAGCGAGACGTTCAAATCTGGAATATTTTGCAGGACAGTCATGCATCGAAATGGTTTGCCACCTCTGAAGGCATGGAGATATACAACAGTCGTGAAAGGTCTTATAAGCAATACCAACCTGACTCGACCGATTCCGGTAGCATCAGTTCAAATGTTCTAATAGCTCCCTTGGAGGATAGATCAGGAGTTATGTGGCTCGGTACCGCAAATGGAATCAATCGTTTGGACAGGAAGTCGGACCGGTTTAGCCATTACCTGGAAGGAATTGTTATTCTCGTTTTATACGAAGATACCAATGGCACTCTTTGGGCTGGTACATTGAATAAGGGCGTATATCGCTTCAACAAGAATGAGAATACCTTTGCGCCTTTCTTTGATCCGGGGAATGAAATCAACAATGCTCCGATATGGGGTATGATTGAAGATGACGCAAAAAATTTATGGATCAGTACACCGTCAGCCATCGTAAAAATAAATCCTGAGCGAACTGGGACTTATACCTACGGAAGTAAATACGGAATCACTCCCCGCAGCCTGGCGGTCGGAGCCATTTACAAAAACAGGAAAGGGCAGATATTGATTGGCTATGATGCGGGGTTTTATTCCTTTTTTCCCCAAGAGCTTGCATTCAGTCCACAACCTTTGAATATAAATGTTACTGATTTCTTTATCAACAACGCACGCGTGACGCCGGGCAACGAAAGTTCGTTGGTTAGGCCAGTGGATGAAGTCAGCACGTTGTCACTAGAACATGACGAGAATAATATTGGATTTAGTTATTCCACGTTTGATTACCGCGCTCCGGAAATCGACAAATACTTTACAATGCTGGAAGGTTACGATGATGTCTGGCGAGAAGCGGTTGGTGAGAAAACTTCACGCTATTTTTCCGTTCCGGTGGGCACTTATGTATTCAGGATAAAGATTCTTAACAGTGACATGCTGAAAGCAGAAAAAGCAATCACGATACAGATCAATCCGCCGTGGTGGAATACGTCATGGGCGTACTCACTGTATGGACTACTTTTTATTACTGGAATTTTCACGCTGGATCGTACACGCAAGCATCGCATCATCCAAAAAGAACGGCAAAAATCCCAATTGAAAGAGCTTGAGCAGGCGAAAGAAATCGAGAAGGCATATACCGGACTCAAGGCCACCCAGGCACAGCTTATTCAATCTGCAAAAATGGCTTCGCTGGGCGAACTTACAGTAGGCATTGCCCATGAAATTCAAAACCCTTTGAATTTCGTCAATAACTTTTCCGAGTTGAATAAGGAACTGATTGAAGAATTGAAAATTGAAACGACAAAGGAAAGAACTGATCGGGATGAAAAATTGGAAGAAGGATTAATAAGTGACATTGCCCAGAATCTGGAAAAAATAAACCACCATGGAAAAAGGGCTGATGCCATTGTAAAAGGAATGTTGCAGCACAGTCGAAGTAGCAGTGGCGTAAACGAACCAACAGATATTAATGCTTTGTGTGACGAGCACCTGAGGCTTTCCTATCATGGACTTCGCGCAAAAGACAAAACATTCAATGTAACATTGAAAATGTCATTTGATAAAGGAATGGGTTCGATAAACGTTATTCCACAGGACATCGGCCGCGTGATCCTGAATATTCTTAACAATGCATTTTATGCCGTGTCCGTCAAAGCTTCAGCGACGGCGGACGGTGAGTTCGAGCCGACAGTTTCGGTAAGCACTAAGAAATCCCCCAGAGGAGTGTTAATCTCAATAAAAGACAACGGTAACGGAATACCCAAAGAAGTACTCGGCAAAATATTCCAACCCT
>DATHIE010000058.1:0-5467 GCA_035316905.1 Chryseolinea sp.
ACTTCTCACAGCCCATTTTCCATCGTATGGAATTACATACCTATCCTCACCGTGTTCTTTGACATCGGTGGTTTTTGATTCGTCGGAAGTAGATTCTATATCCAGCCCACGATTCGCCGCCCAGTCCTTTGCACGACTTATCCCCGTAGCAATTGCGATCCCTTCATCCATATTTTGTTCCTCTAAAAGGGCATTCGCAATTTCAATTGCTTTTTCCCTGACCTCTACGGGTAGATTCTTCATAGAGGCAGGGTAGTCATTTTTTGTCCAAGGCATAATATATTTTTTGATTTCGCGATTTAATGATGTGGTGATGTGGCTCAAATGTCGTGCCCTTGGAGAATTTGCTGAATTGTGAGTTGGTAAGTGGATGATTTTTGGTGACGGAGGTTTGAGGGATTGAAGAATGAATTTGAAAATACTAATGCTTGTGTATTTCACTCCACAAAAGTGATCACACTAACTTTAATTTTCCACAGCGAATAAAATTTGGAGTGCTGAAATTCCCGAAATATTCACATTTTTCAGAATGGCACAGTTTTTACATTCTGATTCACGTTAGCCTCTCAGGGAGTGATGCGATATTGCGATAACTACCAAGGGATAAAATAAAAAACCTGGATGAAAAGTCAAGGGGGCTATCCCGACGGTGACATTCGAATCGCATCTGAGAACATATCCTTAAAACTTGATCTGGGTCATGCCAGCGAAAGGAGAGAGTATAACAGGGAGGCTGTCCGAATTTTCCCATTAAGTTTCGACAGCCTCTTTCTATTTTTTCCTTGAGTTTAAAAAAGGAGGGATGTTTTGACGGGCCAAGCTGGTCCTAATGAAGTGTAGAGAGATATTGTATCATCAAACCATCTAAAAATTACAATTATGATTTCGAAAGAGAAAAAGTATGAGGTCGATAACCTCACTGGTATAAATCACGAAGGAACACTTGCCAATCACCCGGTACAACGACTGACCGCTACATCGATCATTGGCGACTCAGTGGAGAACAATGAAGGTGAAAACCTTGGACAGATCGATAACCTAATGGTCAATGTTCACACGGGCCTCGTAGAATACGCGGTGGTTGAGTTCGGATCATTTCTCGGATTGGGTGGCAAGCTGTTTGCAATACCGTTCAAGGAGCTGAGGGTTAATCCAGCCAAAAAGGTGTTCGTCTTTACCCGCGATAAAGATTATTTGAAAAAATCACCGGGGTTCGACAAGACACACTGGCCGGATACCAATGACCACTATTACGATTATGTAGATAATTATTACGGCACGGAATTTCCGCCGCCAATGCCATAAAGTTTAGTCGTTTAAAAATAAATCTTTAACAAAATTAAACTCATAGCCGCCAATCTGGAAAACCCCGTAAGGTTTTTTGGATTGGCGGTTGTCGTTAATCGTTATCCGTTAATAGTTAATCGTGCGCGGGCAAGAGAGTGAGTGTGAGGCTTACGATGCATTTGGTTATCCAGGCAATCTATCAACTGTACATTTCCATTAACTAGTACATTTCAATCATATGCTTACCGCTTGATTATAAGCTCTAACAACTGATAAACCGTCGGCGATACTGGCTCCTCCTGCCACAAAGCAACCAAAGCAGTGGCGGAATCTGACAATCACGAGACGCTACTTGCCCGCGCCCACTCCCACGATTAACGATTAACGATTAACGGATAACGGATAACGGATAACGTTGATTTCGTAAGATTGGCGCCAATTCCATACACCCGTTTTTGCGCTTGGTCCCAACGCGATACCTTTGTCCGACCTATGCCTGCGAAAATCAACGAGACTCTGTACCAACGGTACAAGGACATAATCATCAGCTCCTTTATTTCCATTGTTATTACAATCATTTTCGGGTACTATTTTCTGTATGTAGGTATCAGAGAAAGAAAGCCGACATTTTACGTCGATCCAACCCGTACCACTATCCTGGATAAGGCCAATGCCGCTAATGCACCGTTGATGTTGTTGAAGGCGAATGGGGACACCATCTCTTCGGATGTTACATCTGTCTTTTTTTATTTCTTCAATCAGGGCGAAGAGACGATTAAAAAAGAAAATATTTACTCTCCACTTAAGATCGTTGTTGGCGATAACGCGGAAATCCTGGACTATAAAATACTAAAGGTGGCGCGGTCTGTTTCCGGTATTGAGATCGCTCGTGACACTACAGATAATTTTCTAACAATTAATCTCCGTGCACTTGAGGAGAACGATGGATGTGTAGGCCAGTTGATCTTCGAAGGAAAGAAGGATGCATCTATACGAATGGAGGGAGGCATTGATGGAGTAAAGCATTTTGAAAGCCACTTATCCAATATCGACCCCGTCTATTTTTTCGCGGCAGTACTGATCTTTCTGATAGCAGCGTATGTGCTACTTATTGTGAGCAGGCGCAATCCAAAGAGCTCCCCTCGACTGCTTTTTTTCTTTTCCGCCATACCTATACTTTACCTGATCCTGATGCTTTACAAAACCGAATGGTTCGTTAGCGACGAAGTGCCGGACACATTGAGGATGGAGCAATTTACTCCAGAGGAAAACGACTGGAAACTGCCGGCGTGGTTTTAATATTAGCACGCTAGAGCCTTGCGATACTTTGCGTTCCTTGCGTCTTTGCGGTAAACAGAGGATGCACCGTGACAACATTAACCGCAAGGACGCAAGGAACGCAAGGGTTCGCAAGAAAGTTGAAAGGCCCCCGATCAGAACACTCAACACTCCATCCTACGCGAGACGCTTCGGCGGGCAGGCAATATATCAACATTCAACACTCAAGTATTTTCCGCCGTTAAGCTAAGAGCTTACTACAAGGCGCTCATCCTAACCGAGCTTAGCGATAATTCTTTTTCTTTACCTCGCAGCTTTATCGTACCGAGCAACGCTGTTGTGAATTTGCTGGCGAGGCGAAGATGTAACGCGAGATCCCCGGACACAATTACCTCTTCATTGAATTCTTTGCACATTCCCTGTATCCGTGACGTCGTGTTCAGCACGTCGCCTGAGTACGTGATATCTCTCTTGATGATGCCGACTTCACCCACAACGACATCGCCACAGTGAATGCCAGCTTTGAATGACGGAACCAGACCATATTTATTCAAATATTTTTGTTTCTGATCCTGAAAAAGTTTCTTAAGGTCGAAAAAGCAATTGATACAGGCGGCATTCTCGATCCCGTCCTTGTAATTCCAGGAAACAACAACTTCATCGCCCACATATTGATAGATGTTTCCCCGGTTTTCAAGAATTGGATTTGTAATATCTGAAAAGAAGTCTCTTAGCAACCGATGGTACGCTTCATCACCAAGTCGTTCCGCAATAGCGGTAGACGAGTTAAGATCAAGAAACATGAAGACGCGTTTTTCTCCCCGCGGTGTGTGATACTTTCCGGTTGCAATATCGCCGAAAACTCCCTGGCCGAACTTGGTATTGACCTGGATCATTAATTGAGTCACAGCAACAATGATTGACCATACCAGTGTGCTTTTTATCGGATGGGTATCCGACACAAACGCCCTGAATCCTGCAATAAACGCAAGGTCCCATACCGGTCGCCCTGTACGCAAGTAAACGACGGTACTACCAATGACTAGGGTGATGATCACTACGGTTAAAAGGAAAAAAAGGATTACATAAACTATCGTTATCCAATATGGTCGGTCCTGATACCTGACATTGACGACGAATACCAAGAAGCTTCCACCAATAATAGATCCAATTAATCCTGCACCCATGTTCCGTACAACGGCGATAAAAAATGAATATTCATCAGATGGTCCTAAAGAATTCCGCGTATATAATAGAAGGTGATCGTAAAACGTGATGATAAAACCCAGTATGACCCAGACAATCACAATTGCCCGAAGTTGTTTCATCTTAAGATATGTGCTTCTTTTCATAATTATAACCCGGCAGAAATTTCCATTAGTGACCTAATGCAAATGTAGTCCAGTTAACGCGTTGACCGAGGGCTGACCGCGTCATGATGTAGGTGCGATTGCGAAATTTTCTTATTGCAGATTCAGGACTGCTTTCAATCCTTGTTGGTGTTTTCCGTCAGGTTGCCCACCAGCGACAAAGATTTCATATTTACCGGGATCGTTTTGGCGCTGACCATTCTCACCAATCCTTGAGAAGGTTGAAGGAGTTAGTGTGAGTGCAATTTGCGTTGTTTCGCCCGCCTGCAATGTGACGCGTTTGAATTCGGCGAGTGACCGCAGAGGGGCTTTAGCCGACGCATTGACCCTTCGTACATAGACCTGCACAACTTCATCTCCTTTCAAACGTCCGGTATTTTTCAATGCGAAGGAAAGTTTGACCGAATCCCCAGCCTTCTGCGTTTCATTGATCCTAAGATCTGAATATTCAAATGTGGTATAACTCAATCCATGTCCGAAAGGATAAAGCGCTTCACCCTTGAAATATCGGTAGGTCTGGCCAACAAGGTTGTACTCTTTGAATGACGGCAGATCGTTGGTTGACTTGTAAAAAGTAACAGGTAACCTACCGCCTGGATTGTAGTCCCCAAAAAGTACATCCGCTATCGCCTGGCCTGCAGCCTGACCCGGATACCAGGCCTCCAGAATGGCAGGAATATTTTTGCTTTCCCAGTTTACTGCAAGCGCACTGCCATTGAGCAATACTACAACTACAGGTTTCCCCAGCGCATGAATCGCCTTGATCAATTCTTGTTGCGTGTCCGGCAAATCGATCCTCGTTCTGTCGCCCGCAGAAAATCCATCAATAGTAATATCCATCTCCTCTCCTTCCATCCTGGCAGTTAGTCCCATGAACATCACAACTGCATCAGCTTTTTTTGCGATGTCTAGCGCTTCCTGTTTCAGATTCGGTTGCGGTCGGGTCAACACCAACTGAACTTGCGCGTCGGCATAGGTATCAACTGCTTCAAGAACGATCTTATATTTTCGGCCCGCCTCCAACTTTATTACGGGTGACTTTCTCAGTCGAGGATCACCATATTCATCCCTGAAATGGTAAATAGTTTTAGCCACAAGGCTATCGTCCAGATACAGCCGTGTATTACAAGTGCTGATAAATCCAAGCTGATAGGAAGCGGTTTTATCGGGGACAAGTTCACCTGACCAACGCACGCTGAAATTGTCATCATTCATATCATTGCGCGGAGCCTTATCGGACCAGTTCTTATCGACTTCGGAGTCGGTCAAATCAAACACCGGTGATCCGCTAAAATCGGTATTGTTAAAGTATTCACCCTTAAGTCCCGGATTGCTTCCGTTAAACAAAACATTGGAAGGTATGGTCTTGTACGTCGGCATTCCTTCTGCCAACTCACAACCCTGTGCATAGAGTACGTTTGTATCTTTTACTTTTTCACGTATTCCCCACAATGGAGTAATGGGATCAGCAGGAACGCCGTTGTAATTCCCAAGTAACATCAACCATTGATCCGCGTTCGGACCAATAACGG
>DATHIE010000059.1:0-4741 GCA_035316905.1 Chryseolinea sp.
CCGGACGATGTATCTGTGACTCTGACAGACGACCTGGCTCTGAAGTCCAGCCATGAAACGGGCAATCAGTGGTATTTAAACGACACCCTTCTTGATGGCGAGACTTCTGACGTTTTACAACTTATCGAACCAGGTATCTACACTTTAACGGTTAATCAGGGTGGCTGCATAATGTCCGCTTCGAGAGAAATCTCGGAAGTTGTATTCGAAGGTGGCACAAATGTTGAGTCTGTTATAAAGATCTATCCAAATCCAACACAAAATATAGTGTATATTCAGATTAGATCTAAGAATGAGAATGTCAAAGCTGTTATCCTTAGCCCAACAGGAATGGAAATGGACTCAAAAAGTCTTACTGGGGATAATGGAATCAAGGAAGCTCAATTCGATTTATTGCCGTATGCGACTGGTATCTACAACATCATAGTCATAGATGGTTCTAAACAAATGATTAAGAAAATTGCAAAGGTTAACTGATGAAGATCCTCGTTTCATTTTTTGTATTCGTTTTATTTGTAGTCTTCCAAAGTTTCGGTCAGCCCCCCGGAGGTGGACTACCGCCTGGTAACCCTGTACCAATCACCGGTATTGAAATTCTGCTCGCCAGCGGGGGTGCATATGGAATTTATCGGCTGACACGCAAGGCAGGCAGTAAGAATAAAAAAACTTGATTCGCGCATTCTTTAATAAGCTCACGGTCCTTCCTCGCGGTGTGGTGATCCTCATCGACCAGCTGCTAATCGTCTTTTCTGTTGGTCTTGCGTTCCTGTTACGGTTTAACTTCAATGTGGAAGAAATTCGACACTTTAACCCGTTTTTGGGGACTGTGTTGTGCATTGCATCAGCTTTATTGGCGACTTTAATAACCAAGAGTTATGCTGGAATTGTAAGGTATACAGGTATCCAGGACGGCCTTCGAATCGTTGGAACCGAACTCCTAAGTCTTCTATTGGTTGTGATCTTTAATCTGGTCTACTATTACAACTTCAAGAAGAATGTCATCCCGTATTCAGTTGTCTTTATATCATTTTTTATTTCGTCGCTACTGCTGTATCAGTACCGATTGCTGGTCAAGAGCATTTTCACCTTAGTAAAGTCTGAAACGGCTTTGCGGACGTCTGTTGTAATTTTTGGTGCGGGCGTGGCAGGTTTTCTTACTAAGCAGGCGATCGAAGGTGATGTGTCCACTACATTTAAGCTTGTTGGCTTCATTGACGACGACCCGAAGAAGAACAATAAAGAAATCAACGCCACAAAGATATATAGCTTTGACCGTCTGGCGGAACTAACGAAAAAGCACAAGATCAAACAATTGATCATTGCAACGAAAAGCATTACCATTGAGCGAAAGAATGAAATTGTCGATGCTGCCCTTCAGCTACATATCAAAGTTAGTTATGTCCCTTCGTTTGAAAAATGGTTGCGCAATGAGTGGGACTTAAAACAAATCCGAGACATTCACATTGAAGATCTTCTGGGTAGAGAAGTTATCAGCTTGAATAACCCGTTGATCGAAAAACAAATTCAGAGCAAGGTCATTTGCATTACAGGTGCTGCTGGTTCGATTGGGTCTGAGTTGGCACGACAGGCTTTAGCATATAAGCCATCTGTCCTGGTTTTAATTGATCAGGCCGAATCCCCATTGTACCAGATCGAACGAGAACTGAGAAGCAAAAATCAGCAAACGAAGATCATGGTCTTTGTGGCGGATGTATGCAACAAGTTCCGCATTAATAACATCTTCCGTGAGTTCAAGCCTGAGATGATCTTTCATGCTGCTGCGTATAAGCACGTCCCGTTGATGGAAAGTAATCCATCTGAAGCTGTTATGGTAAACATCTTTGGAACGAGGCTGTTGGCTGATCTTGCCATGGAGCACAACGTGAAGAAGTTTGTGATGATTTCGACGGATAAGGCTGTCAATCCAACAAACGTAATGGGCTGTACAAAGCGGATCGCGGAAATTTACGTGCAGTCGCTCGGTATGCATTATAACAGACTAGGGATGGGAAATACATCTTTTGTGACGACTCGTTTTGGTAACGTACTCGGTTCAAATGGCTCAGTTATTCCAATTTTCAAAGAACAGATCATGAAAGGCGGGCCCGTTACTGTGACTCACCCCGAGATCACCCGATTCTTCATGACAATCCCAGAAGCTTGCGAACTAGTGATCGAGGCGGGATGCATGGGTCAGGGGGGTGAGATCTTCATTTTCGATATGGGTAAGCCAGTTAAGATTTATGACCTTGCTAAGAAGACTATCCTGCTTTCTGGTAAAGAGTTGGGCAAAGACATCGAAATAGTTTTTACCGGACTACGGGATGGTGAAAAGTTGTATGAAGAATTGTTGAACGATCAGGAGAATACATTGCCGACACATCACGAAAAGATCCTGAAGGCGCATGTTTCTGAATATATGTACGACAGTGTTTGCCAGCACCTGAATTTGTTGGAAGATTTGATGATAGATCGCAATGAATTGAAGATGGTTGCCCTGATGAAAGAAATAGTGCCGGAATTCAAGAGCAACTACTCGAGATTTGAAGTTCTCGACACCCCGTAACCAGTTGCTAATCATCTGAACAGCTACTTTCCTATATAAACTTGGGATGCTTAGTCAGTATAGAAAATCCTTTTGATTCAATATCAATTCATTAGTTATCTGAGTTGGTTGGTGTCATCTGCTGTTTCAGTATAAAACAAAAATTGCCAATTTTCTTCCTTTGACATCTTCCATTATTTAATTTCAAACTATGTTATTAATCATCAAGAAAGTCGTCTTTCTTGTTGGATTAACGTTGTACATTACGAGCGCACATAGTCAAACCGTTACTTCAACGAGAAATGGTGTATGGAACGATCCTACTACCTGGTCGTCAGGAATAGTTCCAACATCTGCCAATGCAACCGGAGTTGTTATCGATCACGAAGTAGAACTACCTACATTGTATGTAGTTTCTGTGGTTAATCTGATCATTAACAATAAACTTACTTTAAGGGGATCGTCACAGCTTAATATCTTGCCAGACGTGTTGCCAGATTCGGATCTCTCAGTCCTCGGTATCTTAGTTAAAGAGGAAGGCGCGTCCCTGAATGGTACCTCGATGGCCAATGCTACTTTTGCATCGGGATCAGTGTACATTCATCAACAAGGACCTTTGGGTTTTATACCGTTCGCGACCTGGGACAAAGCATCAACATTTATTATAAATGGCTTCAAGGATAGTGGCTATATTAATATAGCTCACAGCGATTCATGGAAACAAACATTTGGAAATGTAATTTATGATTGCCCTCAGCAATCGATCTTTGTGGTTGACCTCAATGGATATCTAAGAAACATAACTGGTGATTTTGTCATTAAGAACACTAATAACAAAACTCTAAGATTGTCGACGACACAAAGCCCGTCAATTAATATTGGCGGAAGTCTGATTGTCGAAGGACCATCTGAACTATGGTTCAGCACAAACGGGACATCGACTGTGGTTAACATTCAAAAAGATTTTACTTATGCTTCAACATCGGGTGGTCCGACTTACTTGACTACGCGGGGGGTGATAACTGTGAACGTGTCTGGACGGCTGGAATGGCGTTCACCCGGACCGTTACGAATGGCATCAAGTAGCGTGGATAGTCTGGGCTTGCGAAGGGCCGTCGTCAACATAAAAGGAAATCTTTCTGTCGGCCCCGGCGTGATCATTGCCCCACCATCCGGTAGTGGTAATGGCAAAATAGTGTTCAACGGTGCAGCTATCCAGTCGGTAAATGCGTCTGCAACTGGTTTGTCATTTCAGGGTAATTTGGATTATACTGTGGAAGCCGCTTCGATAGTGGATCTAGGAACGTCTGCTTTATCAAACACGACGGGATCATTGCAGGTATTTGGAACCTTAAGAGTTGGGTCGTCCGATCCGCTGGGTGCAATTCAATTGACAAACAAAGGGAATATCCTCATATCCGGTACGAGGCGGTATGAACCAGGTTCAACAATCGCATATACTGGCAATTCACCTCAATGGATTGGAAACGGACATCCCACTGACGCTCGTGTTAACTTACTCATTGATAATCCATCCACCACCTCATTACTTCAGAATCTTGTGTGCCACGATTTTAGCCTCTTGCGCGGAATAGTTTCTGGCGTGAGTAACACTGTTTCGGTTCATGGTGATGCTTTGGCTGACGGTGCGAGCATGTTAAATATTGAATCGGTGCGGTTTGAGGGCAATAACGAGCAGTCGGTTGGTTTCGAAAATCTTATTGTTAATAATATTTCAATAGATAAATCTGGTGGCTCCGTTTCGTTAAATAAACCGTTGAAGCTGCGAGGAATATTACAGTTGGAGTCAGCTAATACCAGTCTCAAATCGAACGGCTACCTGACCCTAATCTCGACGTCAGACGATGCGTCCGGATCTTCTCTTGTTGGTCGTATCCCCCAGGGATCAGCAATTATCGGCGATGTGATAGTTGAGCGTTATATGAGCGCGGAGGGTAGGATTTTCAGATACATTTCATCTCCCGTGGCCGATGGTTCGGTTGCATCATTAATGGACGACTTTGCAGTCACAGGAAAATTCGCAGATCCAACCACGGGGAGTGGTGTGAATTCGCAGGTACCATCGTTCTACTACTATGATGAATCCGACGGTAGTCTCCAGGGCGGATGGAGGCCATATCCAACGGGCGGATTTGCGAAGGATAACCCGCTAGAGCCGGGTCGCGGTTATTGCGT
>DATHIE010000060.1:0-16053 GCA_035316905.1 Chryseolinea sp.
CCAGCGTATTCCCTTCGCCCTTGGCCACCAGCTTCCTGAGGTGTCGGACCTGCTCCGGGTTATATGCAACTGACTCCAGTAGTTTCATAGCGTAAACCGTACAATCTTCCGCCCCGATAATTATCGGGTGCACGCGGTCGAGTATTTAGAACTTTCCGCCGGCGACATCGTCGTCGTCATCATCACTTTCCTGTCCTGGCCGGGGTAACGTAAACATTCCGCTCAGCAAGTCTTTAAACTGCAGACCAGCCGTGAGATTGTGCTTGCTGATCAAAGAATATTCTGCAAGACCATGAAGCGCAAACTCCATCAGGAATATTTTTGCCTGTTGATCTTTGCTCTTGTGAAACTCATTGACAAGGTCGATCAGGCCGGGCACGGACTTGAGTAGCTTTTCGTATTCGGCTTGTGAAAGGTCATTCAGCAGATCAACAGTATTTCCATCCCCAAACCAATTTGAAATCTTCTTATATGGACTTTTCTCTTTTTGCTTTCTGAATTTATCCGGATCTGGAAAGTAGTTTATGAACTGTGCGCGTAAGGCTTTTCCCACGAGATTCTGGGCAACAATCCCAGGTCCTTCCTGTTCACCCTCATACACCAACTCAACCTTTCCGGTTATCGCCGGGATTACACCTACAAAATCTGAGATCCTGATGGATGCGCTCTTTTCGTTATTGATTATACTTCTGCGCTCGGCCGCTGCGATCAGATTCTCGTAGGCAGATATAGTAAGTCGTGCGGAGACGCCGCTTTTGGAATCTACATATTCGCTCTTCCGTGCCTCGACGGCAATTTGTTCGATGAGATCCTTAGCGAGTTCATTGACGGAGATGCTGCTTCGTTGAATGTCTTTCAACCTTGCTTCCTGTTGAGTGATACGTTTTCCTATATCAAGTGTCTTTGGATAGTGTGTGATGATCTGGCTGTCGATGCGATCTTTAAGTGGAGTTACAATGCTTCCCCTGTTTGTATAGTCTTCGGGGTTTGCCGTGAAAACAAATTGAATATCGAGGAGCATGCGGATCTTAAATCCGCGAATCTGAATATCTCCCTCCTGCAGAATATTAAACAAAGCAACCTGGATGCGGGCCTGCAAGTCGGGCAATTCATTTATGACAAATATGCTTCGGTTGGAACGTGGGATTAAGCCGAAGTGAATAACGCGCTCATCAGAATAAGGAAGTTTCAGGGATGCAGCTTTTATTGGATCAACATCGCCAATAAGGTCCGCGATGGAAACATCAGGCGTTGCAAGCTTTTCGGTATAACGATCGTCCTTGTACACCCACGATATGGGAGTGTTGTCATTTAGCTCTTTGATCCTATCCTTGGCGAAGCGGGAGATGGGATCAAGCGGGTCGTCGTTCAATTCAGAACCCTCGATCACAGGGATATAATCATCAAGCAGATTTACCATCAGTCTTGCAAGACGTGTCTTTGCCTGCCCACGCAATCCCAGGAGGTTAATATCGTGGCCTGCAAGAATTGCACGCTCAAGGTCGGGAATAACAGTCTCCTCATAACCCCATATACCTTCGAAAACAGTTTCCTTACTGCGCAGACGTTGTATAAGATTTTCGCGAAGCTCTTCTTTAATTGATTTGGGCTTATATCCGGCGGTTTTGAGTTGCCCCAGCGTTTTAATTTTCGTGTGATCCATTCAGATGGTTTGATTTTTAGATGATGTACGGTAGCGGCGATTTACCGGACTATAAACTCTTTCGCCTGTTCTTTTTAAAATCCTCAAAGACGAGATTGCCCAACCCTTCGAGACTGCTGTAGTATGCATTGCCGTTGTTTGCTTTAGTGAAATCGCGGACAAACGCTTTGAGATAGGGATCGGTCGCAATCATGAATGTCGTAACTGGCACCTTCAGTTTCCGCAGCTGCCCCGCGAGATTAAGCGTCTGGCCCAGGATCTTTGGATCAAGGCCGAATGCATTCTTATAATATTTGATCCCCTGCTTAATACACGTGGGTTTGCCGTCAGTGATCATGAAGATTTGTTTGTTCGTATTCTTTCTCCTTCGAAGAATATCCATGGCAAGCTCCAGGCCCGCGACTGTATTAGTGTGATATGGTCCCACCTGCAGATAGGGAAGATCCTTGATCTCAATTTGCCAGGCGTCATCTCCAAACACAAGTATATCCAATGTATCCTTCGGATATTTTTTTGTGATAAGCTCGGCCAACGCCATAGCTACTTTTTTCGCAGGCGTAATCCTGTCCTCGCCATATAAGATCATAGAGTGGGAGATATCGATCATCAGCACTGTTGACGTTTGAGCCTTGTATTCCTGCTCCATTACCTCGAGGTCTTCTTCAGTCATCAAGAAGTTATCAAGGCCATGATTTATCTGTGCATTGCGGAGAGAATCTGTGACCGATATCTGATCGAGGGCGTCTCCGAATTCATAATCCCGCCTTTCAGTAGTTTGTTCGTCACCACGACCACTGTGCGGTGTGTTATGCTCGCCTGATTTGGATTTTTTCAACTTTCCAAAAATCTCCTCCAGGGCAGACTGTCTGAGATTCTGTTCGCTTTTTGCATTGAGCTTGAATTCGCCGTTTGGCCCCTTGTCGGTGATGTAGCCTTTTTTCTTCAGATCCTCGATGAAATCACCGATTCCGTAGTCGGGATTTGTAAGACCATACTGCCGGTCAACCTCCGTTAGCCATTGCAGTGCTTCGGCAACGTTTCCTGAAGTAATAAGCACAAGCTGCATAAAAACCTTAAGCAGTTTCTCAAAGTCGCTTTTGGCTTTGTCGGACGGCGGTGTATAATTTGAAAAGCGGTAGCCTAGCATTACTGGATGCGTTTTTTATACTAAAACCATTAAATTCTGAATTCTGTTTCGAATGCAAAATTTAATTTCTCGATCGATAATTATCACGTGTAAGAAATCACTCTAAAATAGAAACATTGGTTGCTTAATGGCCATTACTTTTGTCCAGTAAACAAAAAAACCTCTTTATGAAAAAGTCTATAGCTGTTGTACTCCTGGCCAGTCTGTTCCTCTACTCATGTTCGGAATATTCGTGCCCCACGTATTCTAAAAAGGAGCCTAAGAAAGATATACGGAAAAACCGAATATAAATACTTATTAACCTGAGCAAAAAGAGCCGCCGAGGTGTAAACCGGAGCGGCTTTTGATTTTATGCGGCTTTGGCTGTTTTCTTCCTTTCACGCATCGTACCATAGATGTAATCCCACAAAGGCGACGACACGCCGAAGATCACATCTCCGTTTTTGTAATGATGTATTCCGTGATTAATCCAAAGCACCTTGAAGACGTTCTTTGGCGGTTGGAAAACGTGAACAATATAATGCACTGACAAGTAATATGAGTAACCCACGATAAAGCCGGGTAGAAACGAAAACGTGAGGTCGCCCAGAATAACACGGAACAAAAGCAATAATACGGTTGCAATCGTTACACTGACAAGGGGAGGCATAGCCAGCCGGTCTTTGTCCTTAGGAAATTCATGATGCACGCCATGTATTACGTATTGCATCTTTTGCCTCAGCTTGGTATAGGTTGGCATATGGAACAAATAACGATGTACATTATATTCCACCCACGTGAAGGCAATCGCTCCAATAAAAAACATTCCCGTAGTCTGCCAGGCGGTGAGCGAGGTGGTCGTAATACTCCAGTACAACAAGAATCCTGAGAACGAAAGAAAGATCGTCAAGGGGATTGCAATATGAGTCCTTGACAATTTTTCCAGCACCGGATTCTTGAAAAGCTGTTTTGATCCTTGATGCTTTGGTGTTAACTCTGATTCCATAACGTCGGCATTCATTGCTAATTTATGCTGGTGGCTATGATATTCAAAATTTTCCCTCAAATCGTCGCCTTTGCGGCGGTTTTTTCCATGATCCGCTGATAATATTCCTCGTAGATAGGCAGGATCTGAGTGATGTCGAATTCCTTAGCCCGCTTTAATGCATTCTCCTTGAATTTTGGAAGGTTGTTTTTATCCAGAACAAAAAGTGCTTTGCGTGACATGTCTTCGACGTCACCTACCGGACTGAGAAATCCTGTCACTCCCTGAACATTCAGTTCAGGCAATCCTCCGGTATTGGAGGAGATTACGGGTACTTCACAGGCCATAGCTTCGAGAGCTGCTAATCCGAAACTTTCTTTCTCAGATGGCATCAGGAACAAATCAGCGACGGATAAAACTTCCTCCACTGCCTCAAGTTTTCCTAAGAACCGAACATCGTGTGAGATGTCCAGCTCCCTGCACAATGTTTCAGCTTTTGTTCGTTCGGGTCCATCTCCAATCATTAGCAGCTTTGCAGGAATTTCGCTGTGAATGTTCGCAAAGATTCTAATGACGTCCGTTACTCTTTTTACCTTTCTGAAGTTTGATGTGTGAACTATAAGCGATTCGCCATGGGGACAAATGGCTCTTTTGAAATGGTCCTTCTTTTGCTTTTTGAATTTTTCGAGGTCGATAAAATTCGGGATCACTTCTATTTCAGTTGTGATCTTGAAGGATTGAAATGTCTCCTTTTTCAGATCGTGTGAAACGGCTGTTACACCGTCGGATTGGTTAATGCTGAAAGTTACAACAGGTTCGTATGATGGGTCCTTTCCCACAAGGGTGATATCTGTACCGTGCAACGTTGTGACTACTGGTATGATAATTCCCTCTGCCTTCAATATCTGCTTTGCCATAAAAGCTGCCGATGCATGGGGGATCGCATAATGAACGTGCAGGAGGTCAAGCTTTTCGCTTTTTACAACACTTACCATTTTGCTGGCCAGAGCCAACTCGTAGGGCGGATATTCAAAAAGGGGATAAGAGTGAAATTCAACTTCGTGATAGAATAAATTCTCGTTCAGAAAATCCAGCCTTGTGGGTTGGGAGTAGGTTATAAAATGGACTTTATTTCCTTCCTGTGCCAGCGCTTTGCCTAATTCCGTTGCAACAACACCACTTCCTCCGAAGGTTGGGTAGCAGACAATTCCGATATTCATTTGTTAGGTTTTATATAAGTAAATGGTCCCGCAGGTACGTAGACGCAAACAAGTCAAATTTTATTGCAAAACATTAATTTCGCCTGCTGCTTATAACCGCGCGGGAGGGTTCCGACTTGCCGGCCGGCTCTTCATCACAGTAGCTAAATATTGAGTCATAAATCACGTCCTGTATGCGTGAACGAATATTGGCAGTGTTTAGTTTGTTATTGCGGTCAGGGTAAACGCGATTGGACAAAAATATGTATACAAGGTTAAATTCCGGGTCGACCCACAAGCATGTACCAGTAAATCCGGTATGGCCAAAGGTCTTTGGAGAAGCATACAATGACGTGGGACTGTTCCAATCGCTTTGGATCGGCTTATCCCAGCCCAGTCCACGCCTGCTCTTGTCGAATTGTTTGTTTGTAAACTGCCGTATTGTTTCCGGCTTGTAATATCTCGTTCCCCCGTATGCACCTTCCTGCAAAAGCATCTGGCCCAGTTTTCCAAGGTCGGTGGCGTTGCTGAACAACCCGGCATGCCCTGCTACTCCCCCCATCATTGCGGCCCGCTCATCGTGAACGGTTCCTTTGATCTTTGTCTTTCTGTAGATTTTGTCATCTTCGGTCGGAGCAATGAGCTGCCCGGAAAAATGCTCCAGTGGTTTGAATCCGGTCGTATAGGCACCAAGTGGTTCGTACAGATTTTGAAACACGAACTCATCAAGGGGTTGATTCAGCATCTTTTCTGCTAACCTTTGGAAAATAAGGAATCCGAGGTCACTGTAGCGGTAGCTGTACGGTGTCCTTGCCGGTCTGTCGACCAGTTTCGATTTGCCAATCCACGTCCAAACCGAATCACGTAGATTAGGCGAAGCGAATAAGTTGGGCGACACCTGTAACGGATGTAGCCCATCTTTTGCCCTATTATAATAGAGAGGTAAAAAAACAGTGTCTTTGACGGTCTCCGTCCACATGGCAACAAAAGGAGCGAGGCCTGCCTGGTGCGTGAGCATCTCGAGGATCGTTATGTCCTTTTTGTTTGTATTCTTAAGCTCAGGCAGGTAATAAGAAACTTTTTTATAGATATCGATAATTCCTTTCTCATGCATGAACATCACAGCCTGAAGTGTCGCAGAGACTTTTGTGAGTGATGCGAGATCATAAATAGTTTCAGAAGTTACGGGTGGTCCGTTTTCATACGTCAATGAACCGAAAGATCTATCGTAAATAACTTTGCCATTACGTGCTACAAACACCTGGCATCCAGGTGTAGCGCCTATTTTGATGGCTTCATTTGCTATCGTTTCGATCTTTCTCAACGTTTTCTCATTCATGCGTGCGTCTTCCGGCGTTGAGTACGTTAGTCTGTTGATAGATTTGGTTTCGACTCCTGTACCTTCTTTGAGGTTAAGAGAAGGAGTGAACGGAAGCACAGCATCAGCTTTCAATGCGCCAAATATCACTTGGGGCAGAGCCTTCAGTGTTTCAGCAGTGTTGGTATATGCAGTGACCAGTGTTGCATGCTTGCTCGCACTACGAAGGAACTTCTCATTGCCGAAATCACAGTAGATAATCTGATGGGTGGATTCCATCGGCTCAAGTACTTTATTGAGCTTCTCAAGAACGGCCCCTGTTGTCTGGGGAAAAATGCCAACTATGATTACTTGATGATTCGTCAGCGCGTGTGACAATTCCAGCGGATCAGAACGGTCACTTGCCGTGAAGAATGCAGCGTTGACATATTTAGAAATGTAGTTGTAAAAATCATCGTTTGGCAACGTAACGTCACTTGTAATGTATGCGAAGTGTTTGTTTTCAAGAAACTGGATAGGCAATACCTTGTGATCATTTTTCACCACCGTTATCGCCGCCTCGTAAAGTTTTTGTTTCAAAAGCTGAGCTTGTGAAGAATTCAAACGCCGGGTCAGGTTATCGAGATTTATTTCCTTCTTGCGAGACAGTCCTGCGTCATATTTGAACGCTAATATTTTTTTCACAGTAGAGGTCAGGTGATCATCATATTGTTGTTCGCTTTTGGTCAACTTCTTGATTTTTCTAACAGCCTGTGCAATTTCACTAGCGCCGATCAGGATGTCGTTTCCGGCCTGGAATGCAAACGTCTCCGCGTCACCTGCGCGGGTTTTTTCCGTGATGACTTTTACCTGTTTCAGATCAATAAACGTGAGTCCCTTAAAATTCAATTCTTCTTTCAACCAGGTGCCCGTGAATAAAAGAGAAAGTGTCGATGCATCGAAGGTGTTGCGTTTTGTCAACTTGAGACTTTCGTAGAACAAGGGAATGTTTGAAGAGGCAGGCATCACTCCTGCAAGATTATTTTCAAAAAGTTTTTGATAAGGAAATGCACGCACCGAATCAGTGCTCGCCTGCACACTGGGCACGTTATTCTCAACGTTAACGACCGTGAGGCCCTTGATCGTAAAATGTTTTGCGCAGGCAAGAACTCCATTGTCTTGTAGCCCCCTCATGAACGCGGTAGTCTTGTCCGCCACTTTCATTCTATTTTCTCCGAACGACCGATAACTGATGAGTGGATCCTCAGGATTGTTGTTGATGTCGGCTAATGGGCCGAAGTTCAGATTCAGACCTGCGACTTTCATTTGGCGAGCCACCTCTTCACCCAGTTGGTAAATCAACGTGTCATTCTTAATTGCTCCAAGCACTAATGCGCGAGGATAGCTTATGGTGCTGTCGATCTGTTGGCCCAAACCCCATTCCGCATCCTGACCGACGAACAGCGGGATCTTGGAAATTGATTGGAACCTTTTTGTTGCAGTTGCCTGATGGAAGGGACTTTCCTGTTGAAAAATTATTCCACCGATTTCGTGACTCTTGATATCATCCTCAATTTTTTTAAGTGCGTCGGCGGATGGATGTGGAGGCACGTTCACCATAAACAACTGTCCGATTTTTTCTTCAACGCTGAGCGAATTGAAAACACTATCTACCCAATGGGTTTTGTGAGATTGAGCGTTTACCTTGACAAGAACCCCGGCCACAACCAACAGAGTCAAAAAAACTTTTTTTACCATCGCACCGTTAGGTTTTGAAATAGAAGATTATAAAGGCAATTTTGCGAGCCCCAAATGTAAAATTAGTCATTTGGGATTGTTTTTCGAGCATTTAATAGGGTGAGAAGAAATTCAGAGGGACGGCTTGAAGACTCATCCCGTCAAATGGTATAATTTTTAAAAGAATGAGTATGAAGTTTCTGCAGCTTTTCACAAAAATGCCCTAAATGTGGACTGTAAGAAACGTGACTTGCGCATTCTATATTGTATTTCAAATTCAGAAAGTCCAGGCGTTGACAAAACGTTGTTCGATCTGTTAAGCGTATATTTATTTCATGCCTGACATCATTCAGCTTCTTCCGGATTCTATTGCCAACCAGATTGCGGCCGGCGAGGTAGTGCAACGACCGGCATCTGCGGTCAAAGAACTCATTGAAAATTCAATTGATGCAGATGCATCTCAAATTAAGTTGATCCTAAAAGAGTCGGGTAAGACCTTGCTTCAGATCATAGACAACGGTAAGGGTATGTCTGAGACCGATGCACGGATGAGCCTCGAAAGACATGCTACGTCGAAGATTCGCAGGGCGGAAGATCTTTTCACATTGCGCACAATGGGATTCCGTGGAGAAGCCCTTGCGTCAATTGCTGCAGTGGCGCAAATGGAAATGAAAACGAGGATGCCGAATGAAGAGCTGGGAACGCTGCTTGTTGTCGAAGGATCAGACGTAAAGCGTCAGGAACCTGTTGTCTGTGACAAAGGCACCAGCATCTCGGTGAAGAATCTTTTTTACAATATTCCCGCGCGGCGCAACTTTTTGAAATCCAATGCCAGCGAATACCAGCATATATTGGATGAGTTTCAACGTTTGGCGCTCTCGCATCCCGATATATCTTTTCAACTTATTGAAACGGATTCCCTCGAGTATGACCTTCCGCCGGGAAAGCTGAGTCAACGTATCGTTGGTATCTTCGGTAAATCATACCAGGAACAGCTCGCGCCGTGTCAGGAAGATACTGCGCTGATGAAGATCACGGGATATGTAGGTAAACCACACGCTGCCAAGAAAAAGAGAGGAGAACAATTTCTGTTTGTAAACAAAAGATTTGTTCGCAATAACTACCTCAATCACGCTGTCATGAGTGCATTCGAGGGATTGCTTCCGGAGGGCAGCTTCCCCTTTTATGTTCTGTTCATTGATATTGATCCGAAACACGTCGATGTGAATGTTCATCCTACGAAAACTGAGATCAAGTTTGACGATGAACGGGCCGTATATGCCGTTGTACTCTCAGCCGTTCGTCAGGCCATCGGTGCTCACAATCTCACGCCTGCCATTGATTTCGATGAAGACGTAAATATTATTTCGAAGTTGACGAACGCATCCGCTCAATCAAGGGAAGTTTATTTTGAAGAAAGGTTTAGCTCGTCATTGAATCGCTCAAATCTGGAAAACTGGGAAAAGATGTTTGAAGGGGATGAAAAGATCTTCAAACAAACGCCAACGCAACAAGATCCTCCAATTCAAACATTGCGCTTTGAAAGCTCGCTTAACCAGGAGGAAGACGCACAGGAGGAAAAGGTTTGTTTCCAGCTTCACAATAAATACATAGTAAAGCAGGTTCGATCAGGCATGATGATCGTAGATCAGCAAGCGGCTCACGAAAGGATCTTGTTTGAAAAGCTTGTTCAGCAGATAAAGAATAAATCAGCACAAAGTCAGCAAAGTTTGTTTCCTCAGGCAATTACTTTTAATGCCGCCGACTTTGCGCTGGTAATGGAAATGCAACAGGAGATTGAAGCACTCGGATTCAGGATTGAAGTGTTTGGAAAGAATACGATAGTTGTGAACGGAATTCCGGGCAATATCTCATCTCGAGGCGAACGCGATCTTTTCGAAGGCCTTATCGAACAGTTTAAGATCAATCAGGCTGAACTCAGTGTTCCATTAGGTGAAAATCTGGCGAGAGCTCTCGCGAAACGCGCCTCTCTCAAAACCGGCCAGGTATTGGTTCGGGAAGAGATGAAGGCGCTCATAGAGCAGTTATTTGTTTGTAGCTCACCCAATTACTCCCCAGACGGGAGACCCACTTTTTTTATTTTTGATATGAGCAAAATTGAAAGTTATTTTAACCGTCCATGATAATAGACGTTAGAATAGAATCGCCAATTCTTATTAAATCCTGTTTATGGTAAGACTCTCTGCGGTAGTTAGGAACCTGATCTTTATAAATGTCGCTGTTTTTATCATCCAACAAATCCTTCCTGGCATTGGCAACTTGCTTCCTTTGTATAGCGTTCACAGGACTGAATTTTTCAGGCCCTACCAGCTATTTACCTATATGTTCTGCCATGCGGACATGTGGCACATCTTCTTCAATATGCTGATGCTGGCCTTTTTCGGGCCTATTCTCGAGGAATTCTGGGGTCAGAAAAGATTTTTGCTCTTTTATATAATAGCTGGAATTGGAGCTGGAATTTTTAATATTTTAATGGACCTCTTTTTCGGATTGGGAGCCTTTACTACGATGATTGGTGCGTCCGGTGCTGTTTATGGGGTTCTTACAGCTTTTGGAATTATCTTCCCGAACATGGAGTTAAGATTGTTGTTTCTGCCGGTATCGTTTAAGGCGAAATATATGGTGATGGTGCTGGGCGGGCTCGCGATTTACAATGGTTTCAGATCAGATCCGTCCGATAACACAGCCCACCTGGCACATCTTGGAGGTATTATTGTTGCTATAATCCTGATACAGATATGGCGAGGTCGGGGAACAGATAGTTAATTTGGTCGATGGTCGACGTGAGGACTTAGAGTATAAATCGGATGTTTGACGAATTCAAAAACGCATTTCAACGCCATAATAACGGCCATGTCCAGCTCATTTTGATCAATGTGGTGGTCTACCTGGTATTGGTAGTATTTTTTGTCATTTCCACAGTTTCGCAGTTCCCCGAATTTTTTGACGCCATTCACCGAGTGATAGCGATTCCAGCTCCGTTGATGGAATTCTTTCAAAAGCCGTGGACCATTATTTCCTATGCCTTCGTACATGACTGGACAGGTGTCCTCCACATCCTTTTCAATATGTTGTTACTCTATTGGTTTGGACGACTCTTTGTAGAATACCTGGGAAGCGACAAGCTGATTGCCGTTTATTTTCTTGGGGCGCTTGCCGGCGCTGTTGCGTATCTCGTCGTATATAATGTGGTTCCTTACTACGAAGCCAGGACACCAGGCGGTGGAATGGTTGGAGCATCGGCAGCTGTGCTTGCTATAGTGGTTGCGACTGCTACATTATTGCCCGACTACACATTTTTTCTAATGCTCCTCGGACCAGTAAAAATAAAATACATCGCGGCGTTCTCTGTCGTGCTTTCAATTCTGGGATCTGTCGGCACAAATGAAGGTGGCAACGTCGCACACCTCGGTGGTGCTTTGATGGGCTTTGTTTATATCAAACAACTGCAGGCCGGTGTCAATTGGGGGAATTGGATCACTGGGGTGATCGAGTGGTGCAAGGGGTTGTTTAGTGCGAAGCCCAAAGTAAAGGTCACCTACAGAAAAGAAGGTGCTCCTGCGGCAAAGAAAACTGCAAAGGGTCCTAACGTTTCTCAGGACGAAATCGACACCATCCTTGATAAGATCTCTGATGGTGGTTATGAAAGCCTGACTAAAGAGGAGAAAGAAAAGCTCTTCAACGCAAGTAAGAAATAGGCTTAACTCGCCGTTATAAATTCCTCAATTGCCTTGCTCATCTCTTCGGGTTTTTCTTCTTGAACAAAGTGACCCGCATCGTGAAACAGAATGTATCTGCTACCTGGCAACCTTGACTTCCAGTTCTCTAATTCAAAAGGTGGTATAAACTTATCTTTCATACCCCAGAAAAACAGGAACTTGTCTGCACTGATAGTATGCACCCGCTCCCAAAGCTCTTGCCACCAGGCGTTGGCGCTGCTCAGTTCTAATGCAAACGCGTACGCGGCCGTGCGTTTTCCCTTTGGCAATGCCGCCTTGTAATGACGATGTGCTTCCGGAGAAAGCTTCTTCCTGTCGCCGTAAGCCTGAGGCATAATCACGTTCACGGGCGCATTCATATTTAAATAAAGAAATTTTCCCAGCCAGCTCTTCACAATTTTCGCGGGCCCTGAATAATGCTTGTCATCCTGTAATGATCGCATCCATGTGTTAAAGAGGATGATCCTGTCGACATTGTCCTGATGATCCAGCACATAGCTAAGGCTAATGCTTCCGCCAAAATCATTCGCTACAATATTCAAGTTTTTGAAGCCCAGCTGATCAATGAATTTTGTCAGCCGCCGTGCATGGCCGGCACACGTATAGTCTGCATCGTTTGGTTTGTCCGACAGTCCAAAGCCCAGCAAATCGATAGCAACACAGCGAAATTTTTTCTGCAGGTTCTTGATCACGTCGCGATATCCGAAAGACCATTCCGGCGTGCCGTGAACAAAAAATAAGATCGTTCCAACACCTTCATCAATGTAATGAAGCGTATGGTTTTCAATAGTAATAAAATGTGGCTTAAAGGGATAGAGCTCCTTGTTAATCCAATCGGGGGATTCTGTCATGATTTGATCAGGGTTTAATGCAAGGAAGATTCAAGAGCCTTTAACGTCGGGCCAGGGGTCACGGATGCATTCTATTGAAGAAAGCCCATAAGGACGTTTCGATGGCATAAGGGTCCGTGGAGTAAAGTATGTCGGCACTTTGTTGATTAAATCTGGCTAACGTGCTATAATACTCTATCTCTGTAAGCTCGTGTGCGGCCATGATACTTTCACGTAACTCAACGTCATGGATCACCTGAATGTACGTCCTTATACGATCGTTTTCGTTAATCAGCCGAACAACCTTCCGTTTCTCGCGCTCTCCCCGCGAAAGATAAGTCCAGGGAGAGGAGAACGCATCTGCTTGCGACAGTGCATGCGGCTTGTTACGTGGAGTACGCACGATCTCTTTGTCGTACAGCCGGCTTCCTGTGATCGTAATTTCCTTTAACATCTTGATGCGTTCGTTCAAACGGATGAGGACATCTTGCTCCTCAAACAAAAGTGGTAGCTCGAGCGTATTGTAACCCACCATCGACAACACCAGCGTGTCCATTGGCGAGCTTGAAAGTGTGAACACACCTAACGAATTTGTGACTGTTCCACGACCGGAACGTTTAATAATGACGTGTACTCCCGGAAGAGCTTTCAATGTAATTGAGTCCACAACAATTCCTCTTGTGGTCCTTTGAGCGGAGGCTGACCCTAGTGAGACAACAAAAAGAATAAAACATAATTTTTTCCAATGCTTCATGTCATTGCGATCGGCGAGGATTCTGCTACTGGATTATGATGTTGGGAAGTGTAATTAAGTTGTATTCGTCAGCCATTTAAGCTGAGTATAAAAGCTGTCACGTCTTATTGGCAAGCTGTCCGCAGGCGGCATCGATGTCTTTTCCGCGACTTTTTCTGATCCTTGTGGTAATACCATGGCGCTCCAGGAGATCCATGTACATGTTCAGGATGTCTTCAGCGGCCTGCTGGAATTCTCCATCGTCGATTGGATTGTATTCGATCAGGTTCACTTTGGAAGGAATCAGTTTACAAAACTTAAGCAACGCTTTTGCATCCTCTTCAGTATCGTTGATTCCTTTCCAAACGACATATTCGTACGTAACCTTCTTTTTTGTTTTACGATACCAGTACTTCAAGGCTTCGCCCAACTCTTCCAACGTATTAGTATCATTTATTGGCATGATTGAAGACCTGGTCTTATCCAAAGCAGAGTGCAAGGATACGGCAAGATTAAACTTCACATCATCGTCAGCCATCTTGATGATCATTTTTGCGAGGCCGACTGTGGATAAAGTGATTCTTTTTGATGCCATGTTAAGCCCTTTTTGAGAGGTGATCTTTTCAATGGCTGAGATCACGTTCGCATAATTCAACAGCGGCTCACCCATACCCATGAACACGATATTTGTGAGAGGTCGTCCAAAGAATAGTTCCGCCTGTTCCCTGATGGCGACTACCTGGTCGTAGATTTCGTCTGGGCTTAGGTTGCGCTGGCGCTTTAGCCGGGCCGTTGCGCAGAACTTGCAGGCAAGACTGCAACCAACCTGCGAGGAAACACACGCCGTTATTCTTTTTTCAGTGGGGATAAGTACTGATTCTACTACCATTCCATCATAAAGCGTGACACCATTTTTTATGGTTCCATCGCTGCTACGCTGCATGTGATCCACCCTAATATGGTTGATGGCGAAATTTTCTTTCAGCATATCGCGAAGGCCAATAGAAAGATTTGTCATCTGGTCAAAACTTTTGGCAGATTTATTCCACAGCCATTCGTACACCTGTTGGGCGCGGAATGGTTTTTCCCCGTGTTCAACAAAGAATTTCTTCAGCTCATCGAGCTTTAGCTTACGGATGTCGCGCCTGGGTGAAGTTTCTACCATGATGCAAAAGTAGTTAAAGAACACTTCATGTCCTTAAGTTAAGCCACTCAGACCCGTAGCGATAGAAATAATATCTAGACTTTCTTGTGTCGCATTTATAGCCAAGGCCCCCAATATATCGGGGCATGTTCCATCGGGCCTGCACCCAATCCGCGCAAGCCCCCTGCCAGACCGAAGATTGGCTGAGGTCCCGCTGAAACACGCTGGAAGGTTTAAATGCACAAAAGCTAAAATTCTGGCTACAATTTCTTTTTGTCTTATCTTAAACTAATGGCATAAAGTGAGCAAGGAACAATTAAAGAACACTCATCAGCCTCAGATGGTTTGACAGACAATGCAATTGATCGGAAAGGGAACTGATACGAAATTGTGCCCGATGAAATTTTATTTGATGCGCACAAAAATTTTTGTTTCGCATACGCGCGTGCTATTTGTAATGATGAGGGAATCCGCAGCAAACCCTTCCACGGTAAAGCCCTCGATGATGGTCTTGGATTTTTTATCGAGGAAGTAGAGGCCTTCACCATCAAACCGATACAGAAATCCTTTTGAATTATACGACTTCTTTCGGCTAATGATCTTAGTGCTTTCGCTTCCGGTATTGTTCTCTTTGAATTCTAAAACCTGAGGAGTCGCCCCAGACATACTTTTCATATCATTTACCAGCTCTTCGTGTTCAGCATCATCGGGGCTCAATTCGTCTTCGACGCAGCTGCTTTCCTTTACCAGCTGCCACCGACCTACGATTGACTGCGCCGCACAAACCATGCTTAATGGGATCAGAATGAAAATGCATACGATCGTTTTCATGGGACGCTAGGATTTAGACAAATTTACTCAAAATTCAGGCCGTTCTGATTATTGCGGCATGTTGCGTTTATGTGGGCAAAAAGCATACTCAGGGAGTTACTTTTCTTTTTTGAAAACTCAGTTTATTAGGCGAAATTTTCGCCCTTCTAATTGAAAGCATGGAGAAAAGTAACGCAATTGTTATCACGGGTGGCTACCTCGCCACCAATAATGCCAAAACCGCACATGGTCTGATAAGGGGAACCGATAGGTTTAATATCATAGGGTTTATAGACCATAAAAGTGCCGGCCGTGACGCCGGCGAGGTCTTGGATGGCAAGCATCGCAATATTCCGGTGTTTGGGACCTTCCAGGATTTTATGAAGAGCGGATTGAAAGCTTCTTATTGTGTTATTGGGGTGGCAACAAAAGGTGGTGTTATCCCGAAATCGTTAAGGGCTATATTAAAAGAGGCGCTAATGAATGGATTTAGCCTAGTGAACGGTCTCCATGAATACATTGCTGATATACCTGAGTTGGCCGACCTTGCCGGAGAAAAAGGTCTTGAGATCATCGATGTGCGCAAACCAAAAAAATTTAAAGACCTTCATTTCTGGTCGGGAAAGATAAAGGAAGTGAAGTGTCCGAAGATCGCTGTTCTTGGGACAGATTGTGCTCTCGGCAAACGAACCACTACACGATTCCTGGTACAGGCAATGCAAAAGGCTGGCTTCAAAGCGGAGATGATCTACACTGGCCAAACCGGATGGATGCAGGGTGCTAAGTATG
>DATHIE010000061.1:0-15796 GCA_035316905.1 Chryseolinea sp.
ATTCGTGCATCACATATTGTGTGATAAGCATGCATGCCATCATCCCGATAGCAAGGCCCATAATATTGATGGTGGTAAACGCCTTATTCCTGGAAATGTAGCGAAGTATGGAATTGATGTAGTTTCTGAACATAAAATAGCGCTATTGATGGAATACCGAAAGAACAAACGATGGTTACAAGGGCAAGCTCATTTTAATTGTAAAAGATTGAGTGCTAGCTAGAATTGTTTCTAGATAATGGGAATACTCATTTGGATTTACTCATACCGCAAAGATTTCACAGGGTTTGCTGCCGCAGCGCTCATAGTTTGAGAGCAGATCGTGATCAGTCCGAGGACGAGAACTAATATCACCCCGAAAAGCAATATCCACGGAGTAATCGTAATGCGATAAGCATAATTGCTGAGGAATAGATCACCCATATAAAAACTCGCAGGCACGGCGACAAGCACGGCAATGCCAATCAACAGTGCAAACGAGCCGCTTAATAACATAGTGATCTCATAGACGCTGGCACCCATGACCTTTCGCACGCCGATCTCTTTTACCCGTGTTTGAATGGCATACATTGCCATGCCCAACATTCCAAGGCAAGCGAGGGTGATAGCCAGGAAGGCGATGTACCCCACGATCTTCACGATATCGGTAAAGCCCGAACTTGTGTACGCCTCATCGATCTCATGATCCATCATTATCCACTCCAAAGGATGAATCGGATCCAATGTCTTCCACACCGCCTGTAGGGAGCCAATAATCTTTTCTTTTTCTGAGGGAACGATCCGCATACTCAAGATACCGGCAGCCTTTGGGTTATACCTAAGGGCTACGGGACCTATTTCATAGTTTAAGGGCCTGAAGTGAAAGTCTTTCACGACGCCAATAACGGTTAGCATCACTGAATCATCCGTATATATGGTTTGACCAATCGCCGAAACAGGATCCGTCAACGAGAACTGTTTCAGTGCAGTTTCATTGAGGATGACATTTTTTTCGAATGGCCCCTCTGAACCGGGATCAAAGTTTTTCCCTGCGATAAACTCAACTCCGATATTATAGAGGTAGTTGTTATCCAATATGAAATCCCGCATCACAAACGGCTCTTCATCCCTCGTACGTTTGTAATCGCTTGATCGATCCGACCATGTACCTAATGCGTGGGATACAGCGCCGACCCGTACAACACCTGGAAATTGCTTCACTTCATTTGCCAATTTCTCAAATTCCATTCCCTGCAAGCGTACATTAACTATATTATCTTCCTTGATCCCATAATCCTTATTAAACATATAGTCGATCTGCCGGTAAACAATCGTCACGAACATGATAAAGAAAAGGGACAACGCGAATTGTGTTACCATCAAAACGCGACGGAACGTAAGGCGGGAATACACTTTGAGGTTACCGGCATCCTTCAACACCTTAACTGGCCGAAAAGCTGACAAATAACTGGCGGGCAACACGCCTGCAATTATCCCGACAACCAGGGCAAATGCTATGAAGTAGAGAATCTGATTGCTATCCTCATTAAGGTCGACAGAGAATTCCTGCGTAATGTGAAGCTGCATAAACGCTGGTTTCAATACTTGCAGGAGCAAATAGGAAACAGCAAGAGCGACAAATGAAAAGACCACAGCCTCCCCCACGAATTGCAAGAACACCTGCCATCGCTGCGCCCCAATTGCTTTGCGAACGCCTATTTCACGTGCCCTTGAAATTGATTTCGCGATCATCAGGTTGGTGTAATTGAAACACGCCATTACCATTACAACCGCAGCAAGCGATCCTATCAAAATGATCACCTCCATTGGAAGGCCTCTTCCCATTTGATTGGAGAGTTCAGGACCTGGAGTGATCTCATTGAGACGCATCACGTAAAACTCATAACCTTTGTCCCGGGTCTCCAGTTTTAGGCCATTGTAATTCTTCTTGTATATTTCCGCCAAAGCCTTTTCCAATTCAAACTGAACAGCGCCCGGTTTCAGCTTCACGTATACATAATTATAGTAATAATTATTCCAGTTCTCACGTGACGGTTGAACCAGCCCCTGCTTTTCCAGAAGTGGCAAAACATCCATTGAAGCGATCGCCTCAAATTCCAAATGTGTCTTCTTTATGAATTTTTTTAAGACTCCCGTCACCTTGAACTCACCTTTACCTGTCACTGAAATAGTCTGGCCCAATGGATCTGTTTGACCAAAGATCCTCTGTGCTGTTTCGATCGTAAGAACTATTCCATTAGCTTCCTTAAGAGCGGTCGCTGGATTACCCTTTTCAAAAGGGAAGTTAAAAACTTCGAAAAAGCTATGATCGGCGATTAATCCCTCAAGTGGCACATTGACATTTCCGTATACAGCATCACCACGGAGAGAGCGGTTAATGCGAACTACTTTGTCCACAAAAGAATAATTCTCCATCAATGATGTTCCAATGGGCAGCGGCACAGAGGCATACTCTTCACTGCCGCCGCTAACGCGAAAGGCCCGGGTGTTGACCCGAAAAATTCTGTCAGCATCATAATGAAAACTATCAAAGGAGTATTGTTCTTTTATTACCATGATGATCAACAGCCCCAACGACATACCTACACTCAAACCAAACAGGTTGATGAATGAAAAGGACTTGTTTCGGACAATGTTCCGAAAGGCCGTAATGATAATACTCCTGAACATGGTTGGTTGGTTAAGATGAGACGTTGAATGCTTTTACTCCTCTTTATTACTCATTTTTTAATGTTTCCGCTGGATTTAACCGGGAAGCTTTCAACCCAAAATAGCTAAGAGTAACCCAGGATATAGTAATCAGCATTAACCCTGACACTACAAAGATCAGAGGATGGATATTAACCTGGTAGCTGAAGTTGTCCAGCCACCCATCCATGATCCACCACACTACAGGTATGGCAATAACAATTGACAATACGATCAGTTTTGTAAAATTTCCCAGCAACAGGACCAGCAGATTCGTAGGTGTTGCCCCCAATACCTTTCTCACGCTTATTTCTTTAACCTTCTGCTGGAACGTAAGCATGGACATTCCAAAGAGTCCAAAGCATGCGATGGAAATAGCAATGACAGAGAATATGCCCAGGATGGCACCTGTGTTCTGTTCTGCAGCATACTGCCGATTGAGACTATCATCCAGGAATGCAAACTCAAATCCAAAAAAAGGTTCAGCAAGCTTGTATGCTTTTTCGATAGCCGTGATCTTCTCGTTAAAATTCTCTGGCTTGATCTTAACCAGGATGTAGTTGTAGGCGTTTTTTGTAAACCCAAATATTAGCGGGCGTATTGGTTCGTGCAGAGATTGAAAATGAAAGTCTTTTACCACGCCGATCACAGTCCCCCGAACATTGTTCTCATCATCTTCGAGTATGATCTCCTGACCAACCACGGGCTTTTGCAGGAATAATTGATCAGCCGCCGTTTCATTAATTACAAAAGCGGCCGAGGTATCAGAAGGATTTTCCCTCAGAAATGACCTTCCTTCCACAAACTCGATCCCAAGGGTTTGAAAGAAATCATAGTCGATATAGGCCTCCGACGACCCGACGTCATGCAAAGGTTTCTTAGCGGACGTGATGGAATGTTGATTGAATTGACGGCCAGGAATGTTCGAGCTCGCAGAAACCGAGGTTACTCCATCGATCTTCAGAAGCTCATTACGCATCACTTCAAACTTATCCAGGCCTTCCTCATTTTTTGCGGGAATGACGATAACTTCTTCCTTGCTAAAACCAAGGTTCTTGTTTCTCAAATAATCCAACTGATTGAATATGATAATCGAGGCCGAGATCAATGCCATAGACATGGCAAATTGAAATACGACGAGTACGCGACGAAGCGCTGAACCCTGATGCGTTTGTACAAATTTGCCTTTCAGTATTATATGCGGCTTCACCCCTGAGAGATAAACAGCAGGATAGAGTCCCGACACAATCCCAACAACAATTGCAAAGCCGGCCATTATAAAAATATATTCGCTTGTGCCAACATCAATAGACAAACCTGTTGCATTATTAAACAATGGAAGGGAAAGCTCTACGACGAGGATAGCCAACAACAAGGCAACCAACGCAACGACGACGGACTCAGTAAGAAACTGAAGAGACAACTGTGAACGGAAAGCACCTAGCGTTTTTCGAACACCTATCTCTTTGGCGCGCTCAGCGGACTTCGCCGTCGTAAGATTCATAAAATTGATGCAAGCAATGAGTAACGTAAGTATACCCGCGGCAGCAAGGATGTAGATGTAGTCAATATTACCATTCGGCTCCAGTTCCCAGCGAAGCCTTGATTTAAGATGGATATCCGTGATGGGTTGCAGCTTGAATCCATAATTCTGTGCTTTATATGAGGCAACCTCCTGATCACTTATTTCAATGTACTTTCTTGACCAGTCCAGGATCTTGTTCTCCAACTGCTTTGCATCCGTGCCAGGTTTTGTTCGTATGTAGTTGAAATGACCAAAATCCCCCCACTTATAATACTCACCATCTGGATCCATTGCTTTCTCCCGCACGTACGAAACAAGTATATCAAAATGAAAATGAGAATGAACCGGAACATCTTTGAATACGGCCCCCACTTCAACCATATATTGATCTCCGTCTACACTAAGTCGCTTACCAATTGGATCTTCATCGCCAAAGTATTTCTTTGCGATCGATTCGGAAATAAGAATACCGCCGCTGACATTCCTTAGTGCTTCTTCTGCATTCCCTTTCACCACCGGAAATGTAAACACCTTGAAGAAGGTCGTATCAACCATAAGCAAATTCGATTCGTCATAACGCACATCCTTTTCAGGGTTTCTCAAGGAGTGGGTCTCCCTCGTTAGTCCGGCCGCCCACAACGGACTTAAGCTTACCGCATTTTCGACCTCGGGAAAATCCTGAACAAGTGCCTGAGCCATGGGATGTGGAGTTCGCGTCTGAGGATTGTCATCCTCCCACGAAATCCGATAGATGTTCTCTGCTCCGTCATGAAACTTATCATAGCTCAGTTCTCCTCTTATATAGAGTGCGATCAGAAACACACTGGCTATTCCCAACCCGAGCCCGAAGATGTTTATCAGGGTATGGGTCTTATTTTTTAGGAGATTTCGAAGAGCAATGTTAAAGTAGTTGTATAGCATTGAGGGGTTTAGTTAGTCCGGGCAGTTTTTACTTATAACAAACAGGAAGAAGTTATTCATATCTCAAAGACCTTACTGGATTTGCAATCGCAGCCGTAATAGATTGATAGCTTACGGTGATCAATGCGATAAATGTCGTCATCGTAGCGGATACGACAAATATCCATACTCCAATGTTTATCCGAAAGGCAAATGTATCCAGCCAGTCATTCATGAGCACCCAAACCAACGGAATGGCGATGACGTTTGCAATAACCACAAGTTTCAAAAAATCCTTTGATAATAGTAGAAAGATATTCGGCACCGACGATCCCAGCACTTTCCGTATGCCTATCTCTTTTGTTCGTTGTGATGCAGTAAACGATGCAAGGCCGAACAGGCCCAACGATGCAACAAATATGGCTAGCACTGCAAAGAAGCCAAAGACCTGTCCGAATTGCTGATCATTCTTGTATTGCCGGTTGAAAAATGTATCAAGGAAGAAATAATCGAAAGGATTACCCGGGAACAATTGAGCGTATTTTTCTCTGGCGTAAGCAAGGGTCTGCGGAAGTTCGTTTGTGTCAATCTTGAGACTGTAATATGCCTGGTCGTTCGGCGCAAGATGGAACGCTGTTGGCCTAAAGTCATTTTTTAGTCCTTCCTGGTGATAATTTTCGACCACACCTACAACGGTAACTGTATCCGGGCCAAACGCGATAATTCCTCCAATTGCATCATCAACATCTTTGAATCCCATCACCTCCACAGTCTTCCTATTAATTACCACGCTGGAGCTATCGGCGGTATATTCAGGCGCAAAAACTCTGCCCGCTAAAACACTGTTTCCGTACGCGCTGAAAAAGTCATGATCGATCCCTACCCTATACATTACCGTACTTCCAACTTCCTGGTCCAATCCAACTCGTTTTGACCCAATCGTCCAATAAATAAGATTACCAGGGACCTCCGATGATCCCGTCATTTTCTTTACCGAAGGATGCCGAAGCATTTCATTCTTAAAGCTGTTGTATTGCGAAGGATACAGCTCCTGACTCTGTATAACTCCCGGAGCATTGATCACGAGCATTTTGTCTATGTCAATTCCCAATTCGCGATTTTGCATGAATCGAAGCTGCTGATAGACAATCAGCGTTCCTGCTATAAGCGCTACGGACGATACAAATTGAAATACTACCAAACCCTTTCGCAAGAACAGGCCTTCCCGCGAACCCTTCATTGGCCCCTTAAGTACCATAGCGGGTTTGTACGACGATAACATTATTGCAGGGTATATTCCTGAGAAACAAGAGCCGACAATGTAAAGGCTAACGACAGCATACCAGAACATAGGATCAGTGAGAATACTCGATGTGAGGTCTTTTCCCGATATCATATTAAAGAAAGGAATGGAGACGTTTAGCATTGCCAATCCTACAATCACAGCGATAAGATTAATGACAAATGCCTCGGCAATGAATTGAAAGGCCAGCTGGCCGCGCGCGGCACCAATTGATTTTCGCACCCCTACCTCTTTTGCTCGTTCAACAGCCCGCGCTGTTGAAAGGTTTACATAATTCACCCATGCGATGACCAGTATAAAGAGTGCGATGACCAACAAAAAATAAACCGACTGTCCGTTACCATTCACACGCGCTTCTTGCAACAAGTTTGAATAGAGATGAATGTCAGGCATGTGTTGCAAGGAAAATTTGAACCGGTCAACATCTCCCTCGCGGCCAAGCTTCTTCACCAACGCAGGAAACTTTGCATTAACCGACTCAGGACTGGATCCAGGCTTCAGTTGAACGTAGGTATAGAAGTCATACCACCCCCATCCTTCCTCCCAATCTCTTGAAGTCATCTCAGGCGTAAACCTGGGATACGTTTTATACGAGAAAAGGAACGTAAATTTCAGATGGGAATTTCCCGGTGACTTGATGACCCCCGTTATTTCATACTCCTCCCTATTAGCGAACCTTATCCGTTTTCCAATTGGGTTCTGATCACCGAAATATTTCTTTGCCGTGCCTTCTTCAACCACAGCAGTATTGGGCTCTTTCAACGCTGTTGTGCGGTCACCCGCGACCAAAGGATAAGAAAACATTTCAAGGAAACTTTGATCCGCGATAAACACGTTTGTTTCCTTCATGCTGATGTCCTCATGTTGAACAATACCTCCGCCATATCTGAGGTACAATCTGCAGACGTTCTCGACTTCCGGATACTCTGCTTTTAAAGTTGGCGCAATATTATTAAATGCGGTTGCACACTCGAAGACGCGTTGACCGTCTTTATAATAGTCATACTTCACTCTATAGATATTCTCCCCATTCGCGTGGAAATTATCGAAGCTTAGTTCATCCTTTACATATTGAAGGATCAAAAGGCTTGCCGCAAGACCTATTGACAAACCGAGAATATTCAATATAGAGAAGCCCTTCCGTTTGGTGATGTTACGGAGGGTTGACAGCAAATAGTTTTGAAGCATTGGAATCCCTGTTTGTCCATGGATTGCAATGACAGTGCCACTGATTGGAGTACGGCAATTCAGAGTTTAATCCCTATTTAAGGGCTGCTTTGCGTATGGAATCGAACGAAAATGTCCGGTCGCGGACGTTGTTCTCCTGGGGGAATGGCACTCCGACGATTAATTAATACAGGGCTTTTGCGATCCGGTAGATGGGATCTGATTTTCCCATGGAATAGAAATGCAGCGTAGGGACATTTCGTTTGACGAGCTCTTTCGATTGCTGTATACACCATTCGATCCCAACCTCTTTGACGGCCGCATTATCATTGCATTGTTCAACAGCATCAGATAGATCTTCCGGGATGTCGATGTGAAATGTCTTCGGCAGAACATTAAGCTGATTCTTTCCTGTGATGGGTTTGATTCCTGGAATGATTGGAACGGTGATACCTGCTTTATGGCACTCGTCAACAAATTCAAAGTACTTCTTATTGTCGAAGAACATTTGTGTGACGATGTATTCAGCGCCAAGGTCAACCTTCAGCTTAAGATATTTGAGGTCAACTTTAAGGTTTGGGGCCGAAAAGTGTTTTTCAGGATATCCAGCAACACCAACACAAAAGTTTGTAGGAGAAGTACCCTGTAAGTCGTCGTCAAGGTAAAGTCCGTTATTCATTTTTTTTACCTGCTGGAGGAGTTCAGACGCATATCGATGTCCATCGGGTTCAGGGACAAACTTCGACTCAGTTTTGATCGCATCGCCTTGAAGCACCAGGATGTTATCGATACCAAGGAAGTGCAAATCGATTAAAGCATTCTCGGTTTCTTCGCGTGAAAATCCTCCACAAATAATATGAGGAACAGTGTCGATCTTGTATTTATTCTGTATCGCAGCGCAGATCCCCACCGTGCCGGGCCGCTTTCGTGTGGATCTTTTTTCAAGAAGGCCGCTCTCCATTTTCTTATAAACATATTCCTCCCTGTGATAGGTGACATCAATAAATGGCGGTTTGAATTCCATCAAAGGATCCAAATTGTCAAACAGCGACTTGATGTTCTCCCCTTTTAGCGGTGGAAGAATCTCGATCGTAAACAGCGTTCTGCCATTTGCGTTCCTCAGATGTTCTGTTACTTTCATCGTCCTTAATTGAATGGGGTTGAGAGTGGGTGTGTTTTACCGCAGAGACGCAAGGAGCGCAAGGTTACGCAAAGAATGCCTTGCGAATCTTCGCGTCCCTTGCGTTTCTGCGGTAAAGAGGGGCTGGGGGACCCGAGGATCTCAAAATTAAACATCATAGGATAAATTAGGCGAAAGCCACTTTTCGATCTCCGCCACAGTCATTGCTTTCCTCTTTGCATATTCTTCCACCTGGTCTTTTTCAATCTTGCCAAGCCCAAAATATTTTGACTCCGCATTCGCAAAATAAAATCCGCTAACAGAAGAAGCAGGATACATGGCGTAAGATTCTGTGAGTATGATGCCTGCTTTCTCGGCATCAAGAATCTTGAAAAGCAGTCCTTTCTCCGTGTGATCGGGACACGCGGGGTATCCAGGCGCCGGCCTTATACCAGAATACTTTTCTTCGATCAGATCTTCATTTGTCAACCCCTCGTTCGGCGCATAGCCCCACAGTTCTCTCCGTACTTTTTGATGTAAGCATTCAGCGAAAGCCTCAGCAAGTCGGTCCGCCAACGCCTTTACCATTATATCAGAGTAATCGTCATTGGCTGCTTTGAACTTTGCAAGAAGCTTTTCTATTCCAACGCCTGTGGTTACTGCAAACATCCCGATATAATCCTCCCGGCCGGCCGACGCGGGAGCAATGAAGTCAGCCAGTGAAAAATTAGGAAGGCCCGGAGCCTTCTTATTTTGTTGACGCAAGAAATGAAAAGTAGCAAATGGTTCCTCTCCAGCTTTTCTAGACAGCAGAACATCATCGGTTTCCGTCCGGACGGCATGGTAAAATGCGATCACACCGTTAGCCTGGAGGGTTCTGCCGGCAATGATCTGGTCCAACATTTTTTGAGCATCGTCAAAAAGCTTTTTGGCTTCGATTCCAACTATAGCATCTTTGAAGATGCCAGGATACCGGCCCGCCAACATCCACGTCTGGAAAAAAGGTGTCCAATCAATAAACTTACGAATATCCTCGAGTGGAAAATTGATGAAGGCCTTAGTACCAATGAAAGTGGGCTTTGTAATGGCGGTTTCCGACCAATTGATTTTCGTTTGGTTTTTGCGTGCCGCGGCAAGAGGGATATAGTTCTTTTGCTCTTTTCGTTTTTCGTAATCTTCCCTCAACTTTGCGTACTCATCCTTGAAACGTGTCTTTATATTCTTAAATGTATCAGGATTTATGAATTCACTGGCGACGGGTACACTTCGTGATGCGTCCAATACGTGAACAACGGGCCCATCATACGACGGATCGATCTTTACCGCAGTGTGTATTCTGGACGTCGTCGCTCCTCCGATTAACAATGGCATTGTCATCTTTTCCCTTTGCATTTCCTTAGCCATGTGCACCATTTCATCCAGCGAAGGCGTTATCAGCCCGCTTAACCCGATCATATCCACCTTTTCCCGCTTCGCCGCTTCAATGATCTTTTCAGATGGTACCATCACGCCGAGATCAACGACATCATAATTATTACACGCCAAGACAACACCGACGATATTTTTTCCGATATCATGCACATCACCCTTTACAGTTGCCATGAGTATTCTAGCTGCGGGCTTGTCGACACCGCCTAACCGTTTCTTCTCCTCTTCAAGGTAAGGCGTAAGATATGCAACGGATTTTTTCATTACTCTTGCACTTTTCACAACCTGCGGAAGGAACATTTTACCCGCACCAAAAAGGTCACCCACCACATTCATTCCCGCCATCAGCGGTCCTTCGATCACCAAGAGGGGTCGTACGTACTTCTTCAAGGCTTCTTCTGTGTCGCTGTCGATATAGTCGATCACCCCTTTAACGAGGGCATGAGTGATCCGTTCTTCAATAGTTCCTTTCCTCCACTCGTCATCGAGCTCTTTCTTTTTCGCACTGCCCTTTACAGTCTCTGCATATTCTAATAAACGTTCCGTCGCATCATCTCTTCTGTTGAGCAAAACATCCTCTACGCGCTCGAGCAGCGTTTTGTCTATCTCATCATACACCTCAATCATTGTGGGGTTCACAATGCCCATATCCATTCCTTCTCTTATGGCGTGGAATAAGAAGGCCGAGTGCATGGCTTCCCGCACCTTTTGGTTTCCACGAAAACTAAACGAGACATTGCTAACGCCGCCGCTGACGTGAGCATGAGGAAGATTTTCTCGTATCCATCTGGTAGCACGAAAAAAATCATTTGCATAATTACGATGTTCGTCGATACCGGTCGCGACAGGGAAAATATTAGGATCGAAAATGATATCCTGTGGCGGAAAGTTTACGTCATTGATAAGAATATCATATGCTCGTTTGCAGATGGAAATTCTCCGTTCGTAAGTATCGGCCTGTCCGTTTTCGTCAAACGCCATGACTACAACGGCCGCCCCATACCTTCGCACCAACTTCGCCTGCCGAACAAATTCATCAACTCCACTTTTCATGCTAATGGAGTTCACTATACCTTTTCCCTGCAAACATTTCAAACCGGCTTCTATGACATTCCATTTCGAAGAGTCCACCATAACAGGCACCCTGGATATCTCAGGTTCTGAAGCCATCAGGTTAAGGAACCTTACCATAGCTGCCTCAGAGTCGATCATCCCTTCATCCATGTTTACATCGATGATCTGGGCGCCACCACGAACCTGATCGAGTGCTACTTCCAGGGCTTCATCAAACTTATCCTCTTTAATTAGCTTTAGAAATCTCGCAGAGCCAGTTACATTGGTGCGTTCTCCAATATTTACAAAATTGGACTCACCTGTGATTTCTACCGCTTCAAGCCCACTTAGTTTGAATGTTGTGTTGTTTTTCATTCTTTAAATCTAGTCGATGGTTTGTTGGTCCATAGTCCATAGTCGATGGTCCATGGCTTGATTAGTCAATGGTCGATGATTTGTCCGTCGATTGTTAATTGGGTAATCGTCGTAAATGGTTTGCTGGTAAAAACTATGGACCATCACACCAAACCCTATAAATCAATTTATTAATTCGCCTACTCCTTTAGTGAATTTCGCAATGCTTGAATTCCCTTAATGAGTTCAGTTAGTCTTTCATAGTACATATCAAAATCCTTAGTATCCATTAGGTTTCTTCTTTTCGCTAAGTAAAAGCATCCTACCACCTCAATTGCTGATTGGACTGCAAAACCCAAGAACCTTTTAAACTCAGGTGTGCTTTGTCCCGTCGATCCTCAGCAATATTTAATGCTATCGAATCGGCGGCTCTCTTAAGCTGGCTGGTCAAAACATACAGTTCGTCTTTTGGAAAAGTTTTTACCAGTTCTGAAATATCCCCAGACAAATCCAATGCCTTTTGCCATACTGTTAATTTTTCAATCTTAAAAGCCATAAAATTAAATTTTATTGCCGCTAACGTGAACTATCAAACTATAGGCCTTCAACTATTTTCTATCAACCATCCAACCATGGACTATCGACCATGGACTATGGACTCTCAACAATCAAACTTTCAACCTTGCGCGGTGCGTAACGTGCAGCCAAGTCCGCAATAACTTTTATATGGTCCGGTGTAGTGCCACAACAACCTCCAACCATGTTTACCAAACCTTCCTTTAAGAACTCCTCAACCTGGCTGCCCATTTGTTCAGGTGTCTCATCATATTGACCGAATTCATTTGGCAATCCTGCATTTGGATATGCGCTGACAAAAAAGGGAGCCTTTTCGCTTAACACCTGAAGGTAAGGTCTTAGCATTGCCGCGCCAAGCGCGCAGTTCAAGCCGATGCTAAGAAGCGGAACATGCGATACAGATATTAGGAACGCTTCCGTGGTTTGTCCCGAGAGTGTTCTTCCGCTTGCGTCGGTAATCGTTCCAGAAACCATGACAGGTACTCGTTTTCCCGTCTCATCAAACAATTCCTGGATGGCAAAAAGTGCAGCCTTCGCGTTGAGGGTATCAATAATTGTTTCAAGCAATAGCATATCAACGCCTCCGTCTATGAGCGCTTTGGCCTGTTGCTTAAATGCTGTCACAAGTTGATCAAAAGTGATTGCTCTGAATCCCGGATTATTTACATCGGGTGACAAAGACGCTGTTTTATTTGTAGGACCCATTGCCCCCGCTACAAACCGTGGTTTATTCGGCTCCCGTTTGGTGAACTCTTCGGCCACTTCTTTTGCGATCTTCGCAGACTGAAAGTTAAGGTCGTAAACGGCATCTTCAAGATGATAGTCAGCCTGCGCTATAGTTGTTCCACTGAACGTGTTTGTCTCTGCTATATCGGCTCCTGCCGCGAAATACTGACCGTGAATTTCTTTGATAATATCCGGTTGGGTAATGGATAGAAGGTCATTATTGCCCTTTAAGGTATGTGTGTGATTCTTGAATCTTTCACCGCGAAAGTCTTCCTCCGTCAGCGTGTGGCGCTGGATCATTGTGCCCATCGCACCGTCGATCACGAGAATCCGTTGTTTTAGAATGTCTTCGATTTTCATAAAGGTCTCTCCTTAAGTAGTTTATCCAGAGAGCCCGAAACGGAGGGTTACTTATCTTTTCCTTCACAATGATAATAGTGAAGAAGGGGATTTAGCACAACATCCCGAATTCGATTTCGGAATAGGATGCTAAGACGTCTTCGGGCCCAGTCCCTCAGTCTTTCTGGATAAGTATTGCAAAGAAAAACAATATGTACCTAAAATAAAAAGCCAATACCTTAAATTTGGGTTGAATAATGAAACTAGCTGCAATAGACATTGGTTCTAATGCTATTCGATTCCAGGTCTCAACGGTACTGGACAATGCCCCTACCCTCGTCTTCAAAAAGCTCGAATACATCCGATTCCCCTTACGGTTAGGTCACGATGTGTTTTCTACAGGACGTATAAGCGACAAAAGCAAAGCTAAGTTCAAGAAACTAATGAAAGCTTTTCGCCTGCTCATAGAATTATATGAGGTGAGTGATTACATGTTCTGTGCCACGTCTGCTCTACGTGAATCGGAGAACGGCGCTGAATTGGTAAATGAAGTATTTAATGAGCTAGGTATTACAATTCACGTTATTGATGGCAATCGAGAGGCTGAACTTATCAACAGAGCGATCAGCTCATATCTAACCAAAAAAACTTACCTGCATATTGACGTCGGTGGCGGAAGCACAGAATTAAATCTTTATGTAAATGGAGATAAGATCAAAACAAGATCATTCAAGATAGGATCTGTCAGAGTGCTGGAGCATAACGACTCACCTCTCAATTGGGAAGATATGGAGCAATGGGTGAGAGCCAACATTAAAAAAGAATATGGAAGAGTAACCGCTGTCGGAACTGGCGGAAACATCAGCAAGATCTTCGAACTCGCCAAAATGCGACCTGGAAAAACCATTTCTATTAAAAGGGTCAGAGACATTCTTGCCATCATCAAAGAACATTCGCTGGAAGATCGTATCTATAAGCTGCAAATGAACCCCGATCGCGCTGACGTCATTATCCCGGCAAGTGACATCTACATCAAGGTAATGGAGTGGGCTCGAGCTCAAAGCATATTAGTCCCTGAAGTGGGATTGAAAGACGGTGTAATGCTTTATTTGTATGAACAAAATCTTAAACAAACCAAGCTAGCGTTCTGAAACTATTTAAGTCTCTTTTTGTCGATCGTGCTCTTGCCTTTTTTGCGTTCTTCAGTCTTCAGGTCTATGAGGTAAGCCAATGAAACTCTGAAGCCCTGGTTCCGGGCGCGAAGTGGTGACTGAAAATATGTATTGAGGAAAAGTCCGTCGGCCTTGGCCACATAACTATGTCCAAGCTCATAGCGGAGCGAGAGCATTAGGCGTTGACGTGGAGCTGGTTCGAGAACCATACCGGCGACAAAATTCAACCCAAACTGAACCCTGTTAGGTTCCTGAACATTCATCTCATCTTGTTGTTGATTTTCGGGATCTTTTTTGAATACCGCCTTGTAAGAAATCTCCTCTAAATTATTCTCCTCAAGATCAGAATTGTACAAGGTACCCTTTGCACCCAGCCAGTAGCTGATATCTGGGCCTATCCCCAAAAAGTATTTAAACTCCTTGTTGTTCCCGATCTTTCCCTTGAAGTCTACCGTGTAACTGATAGGCATGTCGATGTAGCTATATCGCTCGTAGTTTTTTAGCAGAACGTCGGTCTTTCCCTCAAGCTCACGACCTTTGGTAACATATATTAAAGAGGTGTGAAGGAAAAAGCGGTTGCGTACCTTAAATGCCAGGTGTCCACCTGCGTGAAACCCAAAAGTGGGAATCATCTTATAAGAATCTTTCAAGTCCTTGTTCGCAAAGGATGTCCATGAGTAATTTGCGCCCGCAATTGGTCCAACGAGAATTTGAGACGATGCCTGGAAGCACCACAGCGATAACAGCAGGAAGGCAAGCCAGGAAAATACTTTCACTTCAGAACTAGTTAAAAAAATGGTTCAAGCGCAGAATTAAACCCCCAAGTTACTGAAGATAGGCTTCCGATAAAAAGAAAAACCCCGTATATTCGTAAGTTTTCTGGTAAAGTGACCTCCCTAGGAGGTAGACTACTTTCCGGAGTTACAATTTTTTAGCTGGCAAAGGGGCTCGTCGAGATTATTAGGAGTGACTTTTTAACTTTTGCCCATATTAATGGACGTGAATGCGCTATTTTTTTAACTGTTCCATCGGCTTGGTTTTGTCAGTTTGCTGTATTTCCGTACGAGCGCAAAATTACCCTGTCTATAACAGTTTCTTTGTAAATCCATATTTATACAATCCGGCGGAAGCGCTGACAGAATACACCACAATTTATGCGCTTCATCGACAACAGTGGATGAACGTTGAAGGCTCACCGGTGACATCTGCGATCACGTTCACAACCTTGTTAAATGAATCCAGGGCAGGCCTGGGAGGAAAGATTACCTCATACGAAAGAGGCTTGTTAAGCACCACTGATGTTTCCATTTCTTATGCTTACGGAATACCTACGGGTCAAAAAAACTGGCTTTTCTTTGGACTGTCCGGTGGAGCAATATCAAATACCATTGATCTTAATAAGGTCTCGGATCCCAATGACCCAGCTATTGCAACATACTTGGCCA
>DATHIE010000062.1:0-4948 GCA_035316905.1 Chryseolinea sp.
AAATAGATGACGCTTTTGATGTTAGGTAGACAAACATTTCCGCGCATCACGCGCACGAACAAAAACCAGGAGAGAAACACGAATATCACCTCAACGCTGCCATATACGGGCCACAAATGCACTTTTTCCAAGCCCCAAAGCCCTGCACACAACGTGGCATTTAAATAAAATGCAGGAAGCACGCGAGGCCCCCACCAATACGCTAACGTTAAGGCAAAGGGCATTGGGAGGTAGAAAAGGGAAGTCCCTGCGCTGATTCGGGCTTCAAGTGAAATGAGAGTGCCAATAAAAAAAATGGGGAGTGGTACAACCCAGGTCCACCACGGGAGTTTCTTTTCAGCTTGTTTCACTCCAATCAGATCCATATTCACCTCTGTGGCAATGGAAAAATACCGAAGTGAGTTTAGATAAGTAAAAAGGAATGAAGTTTGAAATTATACCATTGCTTGTTTGCCTTCTGCCGGAGGTCTCGCGTAGGTGTGCTTAGTATATGCGTCGTTCTTGGAAAGGCGACCTTCGGAGGCGCGACCTTCGGTCGCCGAAGCCCCGATAGCTATCGGGGAAGGCGACCACTTACTCATTATATCCCGCCAGTTACAGGTCTTCGGTTTCATCCGTTGCAATTGGAGGCTAGATTCGAACTTTTAATAACAGTTGAGAGCTACGATCATGGATGTGCTTGAAAAAAAATACGTACTGGGAGGACAGCTTGTTGTAGCGGAAACTCCAATGGAACTCGTTACGATTGTGGGTTCATGTGTAGCGGTTTGCCTATGGGACAGGAAAACAGGAACAGCAGGGATGAACCACTACATGCTTCCATCGGTCGATGATGTGACAAATCTTTTGAACGGTGGAAAATCGGCAACCAGGCTGTTAATCAAGTCCATGGTCAGCAAGATGTCTGACATCAAAAATCTGGAAGCGAAGATCTTTGGAGGAGGCAATAAATTCTTTAGTGACAATTTTCTGGTGGTCGGACTTCAAAATGTCGAGGCTGCAAAACAGGTGCTCATGGATGCTGGTATCCCGATAGTGTTAGAGCATACCGGCGGAATTTTTGGAAGGAAAGTATATTTTGATACACGCAACGGAAATGTATCGGTTACAGCGATCGAGTGATTATTGCTTCTTTTTTCGCTGTCATTAAGGCCTGCGCATATGAAATGGAAGCAGACGCTTGTCTGCAAGGGGTCGTCCTCCCGCGAAGGAACAGCCTAACGTAAGGATTGAATGTTCATAGAAACATTGCACATTGTTCCGGCAGGTCCTTCGCGTAAGAATTCAACTGTTGTCTATTCAACTTGCAAGTACCCATTCCATGTGAGGAGTTATTTGATAATGGAGCAAGCGCTCTGGATGACATTGTCAAAGGGTACGCTGTGTGCGTATGATAGAAATTCCATTATATTTAGGAGCAACGATCGCGCTATCCTGCCGGTAACGACGAACGAAAGGCCAAAAAACCTAACCATGAGAACCTGCAAACTTTCGCATATAACACTATTCCTCGCCGTGTTTCTGATTACAACATCAGGCCCTCTGGCATTAGCTCAAAAGGCTGACTCTAAAACAACGATAAGCACAGCGGCAAATAAAGTTGAACCAAAAGTAATTACGTGGCGACGTGATATTCATGAACATCCCGAGTTAGGAAACCGTGAACTTCGCACTGCTGCATTGGTGGCCAAACATCTCCAGTCATTAAGAATTGAAGTAACCACCAACGTGGCTGTTACTGGCGTTGTCGGCATTTTGAAAGGAGGCCAGCCTGGACCGGTTGTAGCGTTGCGTGCTGATATGGATGCGTTGCCCGTACTGGAAAAAACGGGACTTCCCTTCGCGTCGAAAGTTAAAGCCGAGTATAACGGACAGGAAAGTAATGTAATGCATGCATGCGGTCATGATTCACACGTAGCGATACTCATGGGAGTAGCGGAGATATTGAGTGGAATGAAAAAGGATTTGAAAGGCACCGTGAAATTTATTTTTCAACCTGCTGAAGAAGGCGCACCAAAAGGGGAGGATGGAGGAGCAGAATTGATGGTGAAGGAAGGCGTGCTTGAAAACCCTAAAGTGGATGTAATTTTTGGTCTGCATATAAATGCACAATTGGAAGTTGGTAAAATAACCTATCGTCCTGGAGGAATGTTTGCAGGTGTGGGTGATTTAAAAATAACGGTAAAAGGAAGGCCGTCACATGGCGCTGAACCCTGGTCATCGGTCGATCCCATCGTAGTGTCGGCGCAGATTATCAACAGCCTGCAAACTGTGGTTAGCCGTAATTTAAATATTACCAATAATGCCGGGGTGGTCACTATTGGAGCCATCCATGGAGGCAATCGTGGAAATATTATTTCCGAACAAGTTGAAATGTTGGGCACCGTGCGAACCTTTAGCAATGAAGACGAGAAGTTGGTATTCGACCGTATTCGTCTAATCACAGAAAAAACGGCGGAGGCAGCAGGCGCCGTTGCAATTGTAGAGTTGCCATACTCAACTCATTATCCAGTAACCGCCAATGATGTGGCCCTTACCAATGCCATGTTGCCTTCCTTACAAAAATCCGCAGGCAAAGAGAATGTGATCCTTGTGCCAGCAGAAACGGGGTCAGAAGATTTCTCATTCTTTGCACAAAAGGTGCCCGGCCTGTACTTCTATATCGGAGGGTTGCCCAAAGGAAAAGACAGTAAAACTTCCGCGTCGCATCATACGCCGGAGTTTTTTATTGACGAAAGTGGATTTAGAACGGGATTGAACGCACTTTCTAATCTTGTTATCGATTATATGGCGATGAATAAGAAATGAAGGGGGAGATGAGGGTATAGGGTATAAGGTATAAGGTAAAGGTATAAGGTATAAGTTATCAGCATTGTATATTTTCACTTCCATTTTCTAAGGCATTCTCCTTCGCTTTTCATTCGCTGTCATCCAGAGCGGCTGCTCCTTTATTATTAAGGTTTGCGCATAGGGAATGGAGGCACACTTTTTTTTGCTGTCATCCAGAGCGGCTTCTATTTTTATTAAGGCTTGAGCATCAGGAATGGAGGCACACGCGTGCCTACAAGGAGTTGCGTTCTTCCGCGAAGGATCTATCTCACGTGATGGACGTTTCTTATTGCATTATTGCACATTGTTCTGACTGATCCTTCGCAGGAGAATTCACCTGTTTATATTCAACTTGTAAAACCCATTCCATTAGCGTGGGTATGTGACAACGCGGCAAACGCTTTGGATGACATTGTCAAGGGGTACGCTGTCATTCAGAGCGGCTTCACTTTTATTAAGGCATGCTCACACGAAATGGAGGCACGTGCTTGCCTACAATGTGTTGCGCTGTCACGCGAAGGATCTGACTAACGTAAGGACTGGATGTTGTAATAGGGCATTACACAATTGTTCCGGCAGATCCTTCGCAGGAGAATTCACCGGTAGTAAAAGCGTTTGCAAAACCCATTCCATTGGCGTAGGTGTGTGATAATGAGGCAAGCGCTCTGGATGACAGTTTGTAAATCCGGATGACACTTTCTAAAGTTTAAAGGTAATCACTGTATATCCATCGGGCTCTGCAAGTAAGCAATCAGGTTTATCACTTCTGCATTGGTCAACGGCTCCAGTAGGCCAGGAGGCATCATAGAGGTAGGAGTTACTTCACGTGATTGTATAGTTGACTTGTTGATGACGACTGCATCCTGTCCCACTACGCGCATTGTTATTTGACGTTGGTTTTCGCCAATGATGTTGCCTGAATACGTGCGACCATCGCGAGTGGTGACTACGACTAGTCGGTAGTCATCTTGTATCTCTGCGCTCGGCTCCAGGATGTTCAAAAGCAGGTAATCGACATTAGATCGGTTTGACCCCGTAAGATCAGGCCCTATCGGTGCACCCTGGCCAAATAGTTTGTGACACGCGCCACACGTCCGTTGAAATAATACTTTCCCATCTTGCAGACTTGCTTTTTTTATAGCTTCATTGGAAAGCATCGTTTTATATTTCGCGTACGCTTTGGCATCATGAGGTACATCGTCGATCGGTCCCCACACTTCCACAAAGCCGCTGCCGACCACGCGCCGAAGCTGGCGGGCCACATTGGCTTGCACGTCGCGCTTAGGAACAACGTTGTTTTTTAATGCTTGGGTAAGAAGCCAACCGTAATGCGGCCGCGATGACATCGTAAGTATCACTTCTTGTTTTTCAGCTGGGGAAAAAGAATCATATTTTTCGAGTAACAACTGGCCCGACGCATCGTCATCAAAAGCAGCCATGGCCCGGATGGCATCTACGCGCAGATCCTTATCGTTCACCAGCTCTGGCAGTCCCTTTAACAATAGTTTGTTTTGTTGCGCGGCAAGCGCTTGTAATGCTTTACGTCTTACTTCAAGGGACATATTCCTATTCTGCAACGTGGTCCATGCACGTTGTGCGGCTTCTGTATCTCCAAACAATTCGTCTACACTCGTCGAGAGTTGTTTTGTATCGTTTGAACTTTGTAGTTTGGTCAGCACCGTTTTCCAGTTGGGGGGAGCTTTAAGATCCGTTCGGCCTTCCATACCACTCAGCATGCCTTCAAGCATACTTTTTTGCATACCCGACTTTTTTTCAATTGCTGTCACTAAAACATTCAGCGCATCGGCGTCCACTGCGCGACGTGCAATGTATTGCGCAAGCAATTGAATTTTAGATGAGGCTGCGACCTCCAATGCGCGCGACGGATTTTCGGCTGCGAGGTTTTCAAATCCAAACCATATCATCAATGGCACATTGTGATCCGCTGTGTCATCCTCTCGTTGCATCAGGGCAGCAGAGATCTTCCAGGCTGTTTCTTTGTCTACCCGTTGTAATGCTGCGGCAAGGTACAAACGTACCATCGCTGATTTATCGTCTTTAGCCATCGATGCAAATTTGGATTTTGCTTCGACGGGTGCGTTTCTATCCTCACACAATA
>DATHIE010000063.1:0-6622 GCA_035316905.1 Chryseolinea sp.
AGCACTGCCTCATCGCGTAGGTGGGAGTTAGGGTGTGGGTGTGGGCCAGGGTGAACGCCGAATGTTGAATTTCGAATGTCGAACTCCGAAGGCGGTTTGGTTCACGACCCTTCGAAATTCGTTATTTAAATTTCTTTTTTGCTGCCTTCCACCTTATACCCTATACCACTTCCTCCGGAAGGCTCTGCCTTATGAGATTAAGCACAGCCGTGGCGGCAAGGCGGATGTTGATACTGCGGTCTGTTGATAGCTGAAGTTTCCGAGTTACGGTGTGATGCTTGTCTGAATAGGCAATCCACACGGTGCCCACGGGTTTTTCAGACGTTGCGCCACCTGGTCCCGCGACTCCGCTAGTAGCCACACCGATATCTGTGCTGAACTTTGCCCGTACCAGATTAGCCATCTCGGTAATTGTAGGTTCACTTACGGCTCCGTATTGCTCCAGTGTTTCCGGTCTGACACCGAGCTGTCGCATTTTTATTTCATAGGCGTAGGGAATAAGGCTTCCCATAAAATATTCAGAGCTTCCCGGAATACTAGTAATGAGATGAGAAACGTATCCGCCGGTGCAGCTTTCAGCGATGGACAATGTAAGCTTATGTTCGCGAAGTTTATTGCCTATTACCTTTTCGAGAGGATCATCACCAAAACCAAAAATGTAATCGCCAGCCAAGGGAATGAGCTGTTCAACCAGTGTATCAATTTCATGAACAAGATCTTCTTTTGATTTTCCTATACCTGTCAATCGCAACTTTACGTCGCCAAGACTGGGTAAGTACGCAAGCTTGATATGGGAAGGAAGCGATTTTTCCCATGAAGAGATCTTATCTGAAAGAAATGATTCGCCAATGCCAACAGTACGAATAACATGGTGATGTATTGTGGGAGTTGTGAAACACTGCTTTAGTTTGGGGACGATAAGGTCCTTCATCATGAGCTTCATTTCGTGCGGCACACCAGGCATCGACACCAGCACCTTTCCATTCCGTTCAAACCACATGCCGGGTGCAGTACCGATCTTATTGGTGATTTTTTCACAACAAGTTGGCAACGCTGCCTGTTGACGGTTTACCTCTGTAAGTTCTCTGCCACGGCCTTTGAAGAAGGCAGTTACTTCTGCAAGCGCTTCTTCATCGATCTTTAGTTCACAATTGTAATGTTTGACTAAACAAGGTTTCGTCAAGTCGTCACTTGTAGGTCCCAATCCTCCCGTTACAAGGATGATGTCCACTCGTTTTTCGGCTTCTGAAAATGCAGTGATGATTTCGCTTTCAATATCGCCAACGGTCGTTTTGCGTACTACCTGGATACCTGCCTCGCTTAGGGCTACGCTCATCCATTGTGAATTTGTGTCTACAATCTGCCCATACAGGATTTCGTCTCCGATGGTTACCAACTCAGCCGTTACTCTGCTCATTATAATTATACCTGTAAATAGTTCTTACAAAATTTTTCGAAGTGCATCCAACGCTATGATTCCCGTTTCAGTCTGCCGCTTTTGAAAGCAACAAAAGTATCGAGGAAGATTGAAATTCCGTCAACAATTTTATGCCTGGCACTGATTATTGCCCAGCTGGCTTCATATGATGTGTCGAATCTGACCCCAGAGCGAGTCCCTGAATGCCCCGTTCAAACTAAAGCAGAGCCGTTTAAGTCTTTGAGTTGGAAATGCTTACCGTTTTTGACCGAATTGTGCTAATTATTTAACCATTATATCGCTTATCTTGACAGATCAATAACGTGTAGCTATGCCCTTCTCTGCAGTAGACCGTCAAAAACAAATCTATCTTGAAGGTTTGAATGGATTTCGACCAGCCGTAAGTATTGATGCAAACAAGCTGGAAGAAAATGCGAGAGCGCATATGAGTCAACGTGCATTTGCTTATGTCGCGGGCGGAGCAGGTGCAGAAAGTTCAATGCGTCTCAATCGCGAGGAGTTTGAGAAGATACGTATTGTTCCCAGGATGCTCTGCAACGTTGAAGAAAGAGATTTAAGTATCGAACTCTTTGGAAAAAAGCTTTCATCACCGTTATTGCTAGCGCCAGTTGGTGTCCTTGAATTGGTCCATCCTGAAGCAGACCTTGCAGTTGCAAGAGCTGCAGCCCAATTGGGTGTACCATTCATTTTTTCGAATCAAGCATCATATCCGATGGAAGCATGCGCTTCCGTTATGAATGGAGCGCCGCATTGGTTTCAACTTTATTGGAGCAAGTCCAACGACCTTATTACGAGTTTTATTCAACGCGCCGAAAAATGCGGATGTTCAGCAATTGTTGTTACGTTGGATACAACGCTATTGGGCTGGAGGCCTCGTGACCTTGACCTTGGGTATCTTCCGTTTCTCGAAGGAAAAGGAATTGCGCAATACACTTCCGACCCTGTTTTCGACAAGATGCTCGAGGAACCTGAACAGACAGAGCGGTTGAAACGAAAAGTAAACCTTCAATCTATTCAGGCGCTTGTAACCATGGTCAATAAATACCCAGGTAACAATTTTTTTAAGAAGTTGAAATCAGGCAAGCCCCTAAGGGCAATACGGAAATTTGTAGACACATATTCCAATTCAAGGACGACGTGGGATGGTTTGAAATTCCTGCGTGCGCAAACAAAACTTCCAATTCTTTTAAAAGGAATTCTTCATCCGGAAGATGCGTTGAAAGCTATTGATAACGGAATGGATGGCATTTATGTCTCTAATCATGGAGGACGACAGGTGGATGGTTCGATAGCGGCGATATCCGCATTGCCTGAAATCGTTCGTGTAGTAAAAGGCAAAGTTCCCATCTTGCTCGACAGCGGGGTCAGGGGCGGTGCTGATGCTTTCAAGGCATTGGCGTTAGGAGCAACCGCTGTGTGCATAGGCAGACCGTATGCGTACGGCCTGGCAATTGCGGGACAGCGGGGTGTAAATGAAGTTCTCATGAACGTAATGTCAGACCTGGAATTGACGATGGGACTCGCCGGCTGCAAAAACATCCCTGAGATAAATCGCAGCATGATTGCGTGATCGCAACACTTTAGCTTACATACAATTTGAATAAAATCTATTCCTTTTCAGATTAGAGTTTTTCTACCTTAGCTGCGAAATGAAAATGAATATGCGAAGAATAGCGATACTACTTATAATTGTGTGCGGGGCGTGTACAACGGCTCAGATCAACCAGACAATTGGAGACGTAAACGAGGCGATGGGTTCCGAAACACCTCTGACCACCGCTGAGGTGGCGGAAGGGTTGAAGGAGGCGTTGATCAAAGGGATTTCAACGGGGTCGGACCTCGCATCACAAATGGACGGTTACTTTAAGAATCCCGAAATAAAAATTCCATTTCCTCCTGAGGTAAAAAAGGTTGAGGACAAGCTGCGCCAGATTGGATTGGGTGGGGAAGTTGATAAGGTTGTGATGACCATTAACCGCGGTGCCGAGGATGCAGCCAAAGAGGCAAAACCAATATTCATCGCTGCAATCAAGTCCATGACTATACAAGATGCCTGGGGGATCTTAAGAGGGCAGCCGGATGCCGCTACTCAATACTTGAAGCGTACAACTACTCCGCAACTCAAAGAAAAGTTCAAGCCAGTGATTCAGAACTCATTAAATAAGGTGAGTGCAACAAAGTACTACGGAGATATTGTTAATACGTACAACAAGATCCCGTTCACTGATGACGTGAATCCCAACCTTGACGATTATGCGACGGACAAAGCTATTGAGGGATTGTTTACGCTGATTGCAAAAGAGGAAAAGAACATCAGGCAGGATCCAATAGCCAGAACCACCGAGTTGTTGAAAAAAGTCTTTGGTGCGCAGAAATAGCTTCAAGCCGCAAGCCACAAGCTGCAAGCCAGATCGTAATACTTGACGCTTGAAGCTTGTAGCTTACAACGAACCTAAAAACTACAGCCGTGAATCTTTTTGAAAAACATCAGGCCACCCTTGTTAAAGCAATAGATGCTTTGCATGCAAGGACATTTTTCGCTGCGTTTGCTGAGAATCCATCTCCCGCTGTGTATGGGGAATCTGCCGATAGCCAAGGCAAGGAAAAATTCCAGGCATCGCTGGGAAAGAAATTTGAAGAGCTTCATCAGGGTGATAGTCCAGAATGGATCGGACAGGAGGAATCTCCATACACACAAGAACCATTGGAAATTAAATACCCTGCCAGTTCACCAATGTTATTGGTTGCACGCGCATCCACCGCATATCATTTATGGCGTAAAGTCAACGTTAAGGATCGTGCGGGAATTCTAATTGAGTCCCTTGAACGTCTCAAGGCAAGGTTTTTTGAAATCGCTTATGCGACCATGCATACCACAGGGCAGGGATACATGATGGCATTTCAGGCGTCGGGTCCTCATGCAGCAGACCGGGCGTTGGAAGCTATAGCGGCGGGCTACGAGGAACTTCAGAGATTTCCATCTAAGGCTATGTGGGATAAACCGATGGGTAAATACAATATTCAGCTAAACAAGGAGTGGCTGGCTGTTCCGAAAGGCGTATCAGTTGTGATCGGTTGTTCAACCTTTCCTACGTGGAATTCTGTCACAGGCATCTACGCAAGTCTCGTGACCGGCAATTCAGTTGTCGTGAAGCCGCACCCCGGTGCAATCCTTCCTATTGCGATTTTTGTTTCAGAGATCCGTAAGGTGTTAACCGAAAATAATCTGGATCCTAATGTTTGCCAGCTGGCACCCGACACGTCTGACAAGATGATCACGAAGGATCTGGCAGAACATCCTGACGTAAAGCTGATAGATTTTACAGGAAACTCTGCTTTCGGAAATTATCTTGAAGCCCTGCCTGGTAAAACTGTGTTCACAGAAAAAACAGGCGTCAACTCAGTTATACTGGACTCAGCAGATGACGTTGATAAGGTTGCAGCGAATCTTGCGTTTTCATTGAATCTTTATAGCGGCCAGATGTGCACAGCGCCGCAGAACTTTTATATACCAGAGGGTGGAATAAGAAGTCCTTCAGGTAATGTTTCATTCGAGGAATTTGCCAAAAAGCTGGCTGACAATATCAACAGCCTCATAGACAATCCCAAGGCCGGACCTTACGTGTTGGGCGCAGTACAAAATAAAAAAACGTGCGACCGTATCACTGCGGTTGAAAAGCTTCCGGGAAAAGTTTGGTTAAAGTCAAGGACGTTTGAAAATCCACAGTTCAAAAATGCCCGTGTAGCCACCCCGGTATTACTGGAAGTGGACGCTTCGAAGAAAGATATGTTTAGCGAAGAATTATTTGGACCTATTGGGCTGTTGATCAAAACAAAAAACACTGATCAATCTATCTCACTAGCCAAGGAACTTGCTTTAAAGAATGGAGCGATTTCCTGCGGGGCATATTCCACCGATCCGTTCATACGCGAAAAAATCGCTGATGAAATGGCACTGGCATTTACACCTGTTTCATTTAACCTGACTGGTGGGATCTACATGAATCAAAATGCTGCATTCTCTGATTTCCATGTTACTGGTGGTAATCCCGCGGGTAATGCATCGTTTACAAATCCTGATTATGTGAACAAACGATTTACGTGGGTGGGGCATAGGGAGCCTGTTAATCGTTAATCGTTAATTGTTAATTGTTAATTGTTAATGATGAATGATGAATGATGAATGAGTTCAATTCGACATTCGGAGTTCGACATTGGACATTCGGGTTTCACACTCCCACCCGCACGCGCAACAGCTAAATCCATTTCCATGAAAGTATACTTTGTTTTGATCCTATTCATTTCTACTTCTGCGGTTGCCTTTGCACAATCGGTGGCGCAGCCGATAAACCACCTGGCAAACAAATCATCCGACGGCAAAACTGCATCTAAACAATTTGTTCTCTTCGATGTAGAGTTCACGTATACAAAAGCGGATGCCGATAACTCAACTCCAAGCAAGTCACATTTTTATGTTACAGGGAACCTGATCAATCCAGAACGTCCAAAGGATTGGACTGCACCCGTGGACTATCGAAATGGAACGGTTCATCTACGACTTGAAGTGCTGGACAAACCTCCGGGAGACGCACCCACGCGATGGACGTTTTGTTATATCCCCAACAAAGGGCAGGGTAATGGCTATGGATGCACGGGCACTGAGCTCTTTACAACGGAAGGGATATTTGAAAAAGATGTGCCCATGACTTCTTTTTGGGAAAATGAATCTATTGTTTGGTCAGAGGGGATAAAGCAGATGGATCTTGTTATTAAGGACGACAGTGGCGGTCAGGGTCATGCGCACAAACGCGCTGATCATGAGAAATATTTTCCGACAAGAGTAAGGATTACTATGACTCAAGTGGCAGTTGGAGAGACCTATGTACATTGAAATTCCGGGTTTCCCGTAGGCGCGCAAATATGTAAGTCCTGTAAGGACATTTTTTTTAACATGAAGCGGACAATATTATTAAGCGGTTTCCTAGCATTAGCACTTCTTGCACAGCCAATTCCTGCCATAGAAGAGATAGTTTATTCAACGGTAGATAATGTGTCTCTTAAACTGGATATGGCAAGACCATTAACAGGAACAGGACCTTTTCCTGCGGTGATTCATTTTCACGGTGGAGGATGGCAGGCGGGTGACAAATCGCATGGCCACAAGCGGATTATCAAACTTGCGCA
>DATHIE010000064.1:0-9040 GCA_035316905.1 Chryseolinea sp.
ATGTGTCTCTTAAAACTAAAACATTATGATTAATCGTGGGTGTGTGCAAGGGTGTGTGAAGTTTGAACTCCGAATGTCCAATGTCCAATGTCCAAATAAATACTCTGCGGAAACTTTACGTCTTGGCGGCTCCGCGGTAAACATGCCCTCGCACACACTCAGACACGGATAACGATTAACGATTAACGGCTAAATCAACGGAGAAGAAAATCTTTTAAACCCTTTGTTGACCACGATCTTATACGCGAGCGACAATTCATACGCGCTGGCAAAGCCAAAGTTCCGGCTCAGTGAAGATATGTTCGTATCATAACTGAAGCCGAGGTTCCATGACCTGTTGCTGAATCCCGCGGATAAAATAAATGCATCCTGAAGACGATACCAGCCACCAACCATTACTTTAGTGCTCTTTGAATTGTGCAGATGAGGAGGTTGAAAGTAGTAGCTTATATACCCTCCAAGATTTACTTGAAGGCTATGGTTCTGATATTGCACTAAGTAATTTGGTGAAATCTCATACTTAGTATTCCAAAGCGAAGAGATACCACCATGAGCTTTGTAAAGGATCGCCTCAGGACCCATCGATTCACCAGTCATGCTTCGGGGAGGAATGATGTTAGCTACGGAGATACCATTAAAAACCGAGATGTTCCTTTTCATCAATTTGCCACGCGTAGTATAGACCCACATCAATCCGGCATTCAGCACGGGACTGAACACCTGGTTGTTCAAAGAGGATTCTCCCGCAAGACTATTGTCATAACCCATGGACGGAGAGTACTTACTTGACCATTGAAGTTCGTCATAGTTAACACGTTGCTGAGAAGCGCCGGCCTGTACACCAATTGATAAAATGTTATTGCCGTATCGCGTCAGGTGAAAATTGTAAGCCCCCGATACCATTAAACTCTGCGTAGTGAATTCTTTGTTCGGCCCGGCAACATCATTAAGAAAAGATGCCCCGAATCCTCCTAAGTGTTTCACATGTATCCCCGGCTTCACCAGCGGTTTGATGAAACTAAATTGAAAAGTACTGAACGGAAGTCCGACATTCGACCACTGCGAACGGTAATTCATTCCAAAGAAGATATCTTTCTCGAGACCTGATAAAGCCGGATTCAAATACAAACTGCTGGCATAGTACTGTGAAAACACAGGCGACTGAGCCGAAGCAGCGCTGGCTGAAAGGATACAAATAATCAATATGATCCTCCCCTGCTTCATCAGTTAATGATTGAGAGTACGCCCTTCTTTTCAATGACCTCACCGGCTTTCGTCACAGCTTTCATAATAAAAGGATAAGCTCCCGAAGGAAGATAATCCCCTTTGTGCTTGCCATCCCATCCTACAGATATCATACCTCCTAGTGACGCAGTTTCATAAACCATCAAACCCCACCGGTTAAAGACACGAAACTGAAAATCCTTTTCTACCAGCTGGTTTCCAAAAATCCTTGCGTAACGGTTATCAGCTTCTGAAGCAGCTGGAGACAGTGTTGTTGAGAGATAAAATTGGCCCGGTATACCATCGGGAGGAATACTTTCTCCGAGTATGAACACGTTGCTCGTTGCTGCATTGTCACTGATCACCATTGGTATGGGATCATTGTACTCGACGCGCGTATTTCCAAGGATGGAAAAATCATTGTCCAGTGCGTCACTTTGGAGAATGTCGATCACGTGACGGTTTGTGTAATTGTCAGGTATCGTATATCCAATGGACAAAGGAGAACCAAGAAAAGTACCACTGATGGTTTTGCGTTGCCAGTATTTGTTGGAGAAAACAGTTACTGACTGTGGAACAGCAAGAGGCTGTGCGCTTTCAAATACCTCAACTTCTATCGTGGGATTGATACCACTGGCATTAAGTAATTCCAACGGATAGTATCCACCGTTTATCCCAATCGGAAAGAATTTATAACCGACTCCCTGATGTGTAAGAGCGCCATTGACAAAGCTTGAGGTAGAACCTCCGGTTATAGATGCACCATTGGCTATTAGTAACGTATCCACGTCTGATACATTCACAATTCCGAGGGTAAGATCCAGGCGGCTTGAAATCGGCAGTCTGTCGGAGATGAACTTTTCACCGCCGCCATTTATTTCGAGATGATATACGGCGTTCTTACTATTAAAAAATGTTTGATCGAGGTCGCCGTTCAGTGTTACTCGTCCAGTTCCCTGGTAAACATTTGTGTTCTTCCAGTTGCCGCTTATAAAGAAACTTCCCTGGTTTTGGATAAACCCTTCGTTCACAAAGTCGCCGTCGAGATGGAGTTCAAGACCGGCAGGAATAAAGAAGTTGGTTTGATTTGTCAATGTTTGCGCATCAACGTATTGAGATATTCCTAACCAGCAGATGACCATGACCTTTAGGTAACCTGCTTTGCAATATGGTTGACCCGGTCTTCTCATTTCGTGTACTGAATTCGAATACCGTGTATTTCTTGCGTCGCAGGTAATGAAAACGTAACCGTTATGCGGTAGCTGTACGTCGAATTATCAACTACATCAAAGGCACCGTTAACCCCTAAACCTATATTTTGGATCCCTAGCCCAAGTAGCGGCGTCCCTCCAGCTGAAATATTGTCAATACTTCCATTAGCAAACTCTTTTCTGCTAATAGTAACGTTGATCACTCCAAGCAACAAAGTGTATTCATAATAAACTGTAACGCCCGTAATTGTTGCACCATCTGGCAAATTGATACCCGCCGTTATGGGTGAACCGCTCCCCTGAAAATGTAATGGATCAACAGCATAAAATTGTGTTGTTGGAGGATTTACAACTGTTGGAACCCATGCTGCGCCATTCCATATTAGTGCTTCACCACTATTCGGAGCTGCATTTGAAACGTTTCGTCCCTGAATTCTTCCCACGGTTGTTGTATTCAATGCTCCGGTAACATCGCCGCCGGGTGTTGTCCATACCGTTGCAGTACCTGCAGCATTCGTGGTCATAACCTGGTTACTTGCTCCGGGTTGGATAACAAGATTATCTAAAAGTCCGGTGACCTGACCACCAGCGGAAAGGTTTACGGGCGTTCCATTGTCTATCGTTAAAGTGTTACCGCTAAAGCCGAGATTCTGGTTATCTGTGAAGGTGGAACGATCGGCCCAGTTGACAGCGCCTGTTCCATCAGTTGTAAGAACTTTGCTATTACCACCTGTGGCAATGTCCGCAGGGGCAACGGATCCATCCTGGATCTTGCTGGAGTTAACAGCGCCAGGTTGAATAGCGAGCGTACTCAAGGTACCTGTCACATCGCCTGCAGCGTTTAAGTTGCTTAGGTTCGCGCCCGTACCATTGTCGATGTTTAATGTATTACCTGCTAGTGCCAGGTTCTGGTTATCTGTGAAGGTGGAACGATCGGCCCAGTTGACGGCGCCTGTTCCATCAGTTGTAAGAACTTTGCTATTACCACCTGTGGCGATGTCCGCAGGGGCAACGGATCCATCCTGGATCTTGCTGGAGTTAACAGCGCCAGGTTGAATAGCGAGCGTACTCAAGGTACCTGTTACATCACCTGCAGTGTTTAAGTTGCTTAGGTTCGCGCCCGTACCATTGTCGATGTTTAATGTATTACCTGCCAGTGCCAGATTCTGGTTATCATCAACAAAAGTTGTGCGGTCCGACCATGTAACTGCACCTGTACCGTTTGTTGTCAATACCTTATCGTTGCCACCACTGCTGATGTTGGTTGTTGTAACCGTTCCACTGGCGATCTTTGTTCCTGTTACGGCTCCATTGACGATATCGTTGGTACTGATCGTATTATCCAAAATATCTGCACTACTGACCGTACCATCAATGATATGTGTTGAGTTGACGGCATTTGGTGCGAGCTTCGGGCTGGTAACGGCGCCGTTTGTCAACTGTAACTGATTGGATCCATTTACAGAGATGGTTGTTGCATCTGTATTTACTGAAAGGTTAATATCACCCGAGGTTGCACCTCCTGAAAGTGCCTGGCCAGTTGTAACAGAACTAATGTCACCTAGTACACTTAATGTTACCCAACTTAGGGTTGTGCCATCGGTGGTAAGAAACTTTCCTGCCTGACCAGTTTGTAATGGGATTTCTTTCAGCGAGGAAAGACTAACTGTGCCACCAGCGCTGAGTGAAAGAGATTGTGTAGCTGCATCATAGGCAAGAGCATCAGTAACACTGTCACCAAGCCCCCTTATCCAGGATCCGGCACTCCAATAGTAAAATGACTTATCCGTGGTATCGAAAACGACAAGACCATCATCCTGCGGGGATGTTGGAGCTATCGCATTTCGTTCGCTACTGGTTAGTTGTGGAAGAAGGAATCCCTGGTCCTTGTTCGGTGGATTGATCACAAGAACAGCGTTCGGCCTGTCGATCATCGTTCCGATAACGACGGACTTCTTGCCTTGCGCAAAGACAATAGTTGTGGCGCACGCCACTAAGGTCATAGTCAGGATGAGGGTTTTCAACACGTGTAAGAAAACAATTTAAATTCCAAAGTTCTGAGGCTTTGAACAGGCACGGATACGGCTACATACCAGGGCATGACCTGCCCGGCTTTTCCGAATTGAGAAAAATGGGGCCCGATTTGGGACGATTCCGGACTGATAACCTCATTTGCAAAAAATTCCACGCTATTGTCGTGGTACATCCGCCTTCGCTACGGCTACGGCGGACGAAGTCCGCTTAAGGTGTGCGCGACAAGGCTGTCTCTGTAATGAAATACTCTATATATAAGGAGTCCGCCTTCGCTAAGGCTTCGGCGGACAATGTCCGCTTTGCCAGGGCTAAGGTGGACTAATCGATTTTGCTCGTTAGCGCTGGACGCGCAACTTCATTACCTTTTCCTTTTTCCCAAAGACTATCAGCTCTCTGCAATTTTCACTTCCGCATTGGCATGCAAAGGGCTCCATGCTTTCATCGATAAATAGAGCATAGTCTACAGTCAGCTCTTCCCCTTCCCCAATATCCCGTGTGGCGATGACGTTAAGACCATCATACGCTGTATTTGGCATACAACTATGATTCTGTGGTGCCCAGTTTACCGGGTTCTCGTCCCATAAGACGTACACATCCTTACCCACCGGGTATGCGTAGTGTTTGAAATCATACTTCTGTCTTTCATTCCAATTGGCTTCCACAAAACGTTTTGAAATGATCCGCTGTGACATACCTTCGCCCGAAAAGACAACCTCATTCTTTCTGATCGACTGACTGGCAAAAATCCCATATCCGGAAACGGAGCTTCCCTTCAAAACGTACTTCTTCTGTTTCGCCTTGTGTCGGGCAATTCCTTCGCTGATTATTCGATTCAGAAAACCTCCTTTACCAGAGGGATCATTATTTAATATATAATCGGCTGAACCCTCTAATCCATCAACATAGAATGCTGAACAGGTAAAGTTGATCTCCAGGAAATGAATTTCCTTTTTCTTGTTCATCCTGAAATCCATACGCGCATATCCTACCCCACCAAATGCGGTAAAGATCTGTTCCGCGGCTGCCCTCAGCTGTTTCTCGATCTTTGCATCCTGAACTGGAACATTGCAGTTAGGATGAAGCTCGGAAGTTTTTAGCGCATAGGTTTTGTATTCACGTCCTACAGGGAAAATGTATTCTATAGGTTTATAAGATACACAAGACTTATCGTCAGGGTTAGCGGATACAAGGACCGTAAATTCTCTTCCTGCGATATACTCTTCCACCAGCACCTCGTCATATTCCTTAAGGATAGACTTCATCTTTGACTCGAGCTGTCGCACATTGTTAACCAGCGAGTGCTCATCAATGCCAAGGCTGTCCCCGGCCTTTGCCGGTTTAATGAACATTGGGAAGTTCAGCTTTTCGACGACCTCCTCAAGGCCGTACAATGAATCTACCTCCACCGATGCAGGAGTCTTAATCCCGGCACAATAGGCCACATACTTCATCAATGGCTTAGGCGGATCGTATAAAATAGCATTAGGACCTGTATAGGGCAGGTTAAGCGTATCCATCGTAGTGATCACATCAATAGATGGTACTTCCCATTCCAGGTATCCTTCGCATAGGTTGACAAAGATGTCATAACCCTGCTTGCTAAGGTCCTTGAGCTGTCGATACGTGGTTAGCTTGTTTAAGAAAACATGGTCGACTTGATCGTTAGGAAGTAAGTGGCTCAGATTCCTCGGGGGATCATAATTCTTATAATCCACATCGGTTGTTGAGTAATCAGGCTGGAGAACACAAATTTTCATTTATAGTTAAGCGTTATGTTTTGCCCCATAACGCGTTAATCCATCTTCAATAATTTCAATTATTAAATAAGTAAAAGATTTTTTCGCAAACCTCAAAATCGCACCGATAGAAGTATAGTCTTCATCTTCACTTAAACCGCACTGAGCATTGATCTCAAGGACATAAAACCTACCGGTCTGCCTATCCATTCTTATGTCCAGCCTTCCGTAACCCATTCCCCCTACCGATTGAAAGGCAGCCAGGCTTATCTCCTTTAATTGAGATACCAGGCTATGATCGGCTTCTTTATAATTATATAGAGACCCATTGTCAGGCACGGGGGATTCCTTATCATAAGTCTCCCAAAGGCGATCAAATGATAAAAATTGTTCTTTCTCAGGTAATGAGCTATGAAAGACCCGCTCCACGGGGGTATAAAACTTTATATTATCAGGATGGGTAGAGGACCCAACAAGCAACACGGTGAATTCCCTTCCAGTGATGAACTCTTCCACGAATATCCCGCCGGTATCAAGCTTCCATCCACGGTATCCATTCTGCATATCATTGACAACCGAAGTAAATTCTTCAGCATTGGACACGACATTCTTTATGGTTAACCCCATGCTTCCCGCCGAGACGGCTGGTTTAACCATTAATACCTGACCGACATGTTTAAAGAGTGATGATACATCGGTATGACCATTATGGATTACCCTCCATGCCGGAGTTGGCACTTTATGAAGGTCAAATGCCTCCTTCATAGGTATCTTTGACGTGGTTACCTTATAAAAGAAATCATCCGAGCCGGTATAGATGAGGTTATTCTTCTCCAGGGCATCAATTACTGAAACCCCGGGAAGGCCGTTCAATTCGTCCCCATCACAAAGATTGATGACTATGCTTGTCTTGGAGGTTTGATGAAATTTGATCCTGTTAATGACGTCTTCAATGGTCTGAATAGTCACGTTTACCCAATGCCATTCACAACCAATTTCGGTAAAGACCTTTTGATACTCGGCTATACTTTGGGTATAGTCATAGTAATACTGAAGATTTGGATCCTCCGTTTCTATATAAGGAGCTATTACCCAAACAAGGTAGTTGTCCTTATTTTCTCTGAAATTCATACGATAGCGCAGTGATCTGCATAAACCTTCACTTACATTAGGCGGTTATTGGCTTTTATCGGCGCCTTGAATCAATTTTTCGCCTGATAAAATCCGTAAACCGGTACTTTTCAACAATTCTGTCAGAGAGGTATTTTGCGCCTTTGATCACACCAAGACAGTTGTCACATCCGCATTTGCATTGGAAGGCCCTGTCCATATTCCATTCGGTGGAGGGATAAAAGAATGTCATCTCGTCGCCTTCTTTAATATCTCTAATAGCGACAAGCTGACGGGTTGTAGTATCAAAAAAACAGTTAGGCTCGCAGCTATGGTTTATACACTCCAGGAACTCAGGGAAGAGTTCAATGTGTTCCTTGTCGTCCATCTGAACAGTAAGGTAACTTGGAGTTGGCTGCACGCTCTTAGCTGAAAACTCAATAATCATTTCCTCGGCATTGTAAGATCGCCTTGAGATTAAGGAGCGGTGATTGTTATTAGAGGTATCGGTGTGTATTTCAGCAATATCAACTGTGGCAACTGCGACTAATACTGGGTTAGATCGTTTCTGATGCATAGGTTTTATAGTTGATTGAAATGAAGACGGGAGATGAGGATTCGAGAGCTCTTATCGAGGGGAAAAAATTCAGACAATTGATAAAGTTTGCTTGTGGGCGTGAGTTCATGCTCTCATTAACTAATACAAATTACATTATAAACTTCATTCTTTACAAATTATAACAACAATAACTTAATAATTATTCAATAATGATCTATAGTTATCCATCAACTTACCACCAACTATAGCAATGATTGTATCATAATGAATCAACATATAATGAATCGTTCATCATGTTTAGAGTAGCTAATAAAGTATCGAAAGTTGAATGATCATAACGATTCAAATCATTAAGCATCAGTCTCTCTTATATTATAAGTGATACATTTTCATATAATTACGTATGACATACACTATGATAAGTTTAATTGGGAAGGAGATAGGGAGATGAGGTATAAGGTATAAGGTATAGGGTATAAGGTATAAGGGAAGCAATGGAGAAGTAAGAGCTTAGATTCGTTGTAAGCAGCCTTTGGCACGATCATCGTGCGAGTTAAGCGACTAATCTTGATCCTTGTATTATTATCCGGCGCCTTATCTCCTTATCTCCTGACCAACCTATCTCCTCATCTCCTTATCAACCTATCTCCTCATTTCCTCTGCAAGGCCGCCTTAAAATACCGTCCCTGACGGGAGGGTGTGAAGTTCCAATCTGTGAATAGCATAGGTGACCAGCTTGGATCAAATACCCATACCGTGTATGAGATGCCTCGGTCACTGCAGTACTTGGTGATAGCATCTCCATAAGATTCATCGCTAATGACAGGCACGTGAGCACCGCGGTCATCGGGACCGCAGAACCCTATCTCAGTAAGTATGAGCGGATACTTTTCAGACACAAAACCCCAATCATCGGTCCATTGCTTTTCCCATGGCTTACTTCGCTTCATTGGGTACGGGTGACTTACATAAGCAATACCTTCGGCTTTAATTGGATCATTGGCGACTGGCGTGAGATCATAAGCCCAGTTGAATCCGGCAACCAGCGGAATAGCTTTGGCACCGTTTGCTCTTACAATAGTGATCATCTCTTCGTTTATTGCCCTCCATTCGCTCCATGTACATATCCCCAATTGTCCATTATAAACCGTTGGTTCATTGAATAG
>DATHIE010000065.1:0-3278 GCA_035316905.1 Chryseolinea sp.
CGCCATCATCTCCGATTCTGGCACTGGGTCGAAGTCAGGAGTCAATAACCCAAATCGTCCTAAAAATCCTGAGCCGTCAGGCTGCCAGTTGTTTTGCTCTGCGGTGACAGTTGATGACAACGGCGAGGCCATCGTGCCATAAATTCCCAGGCCACTTACATTGATAAAATCGCGGCGTTTCATTGTAATTGATCATTTTGTTTTTAGAGATTTAACCGGATCTGTGTTCGTTGCTGCTACCAGATTCGCGATGACGAAAAAACTATATAACAAAAGCAGATTACATGCTGATTTCTGAATGTAAGAAAATTTCAAGGGATAAAAAAGACAGGCATGTTTGTAGAAATTCCAGTGCCCGACTTACGCAGCTGCTTTATCGACTACAGTCTTTCGTCTACGTGATTTGACCTAACCTAAAAAATGTTTCTTAACCTACGCGCGGAGCCGGTTATTGTCTATTCAGTTCTGCTACGCCCTGTTTCAGCTGATAAAGAAAGCGAATCTCTTCCGCACTAAGTGCCTTGTTAAACGCGGCAATATCATCAAAGAGACCTATAAAGTTGCCGGTCCCTAGGCGGACGTTCGTATTGGTAACATCCCACGTAAACGGTTCACGGATGACGCCCGACGCGCCCTGGAGTTCACCATTCAGATAAAGCCTTGCTCTTCCTTGCTTTGAATCATTTACACCTTCCCACGTAATGGCTACATGCGTCCACTTTCCTTTTCCAAGCGGTGGCAGGGACACCTTGTGCAATCGCCAGAAGAATTCCTCGCTTTCACCTTTGCGGTTTTTAACGTCCCACACGGGCTGATCACCAAAGAATCCCATGCGGAGATCTGGTGGCGAATCGTTCTTAGTAATGTCCACCCATATCGCGGCGTTGCTGTAATCCTTGTCCGTGATCTGAATAGGGTCACAATACTGTCCGGGGATCTCTTCAGGATCCGTGCTCATCCAAAATGAAAACGTGCCGTGGAATGATTCAGTTGAATAAGTAATGTTCTTCTCCGCTTTATAAAATACTACGTGACTATTCTCTTTTGTAAACCGCAGCGCACTTTTAAAGTTTCCGCTGGCAGTGTCCAGCTGCAGCGGTGGAGTTCCGGTTCCTTCTGAAACCTCTTTAGGACTTTTGCCCACTGAGTAAAGCTTCAAATCACCGGCACCGAAATCAGCATTGGGTCCTTTGTCAAATGACGCATGAAATGTAAGGGATCCGGAAAGGCCCGTCAATAAATTCGGGGTCGTATCATCGGTTGGTTTTTCTTCGGGACGGCTACACGCAAAAAGGAGCATGCAAAGCGAGAGCGATGTGGTGAGACGAATAGGAGTCATAGCATTGAGATCTTTTACCTAAAAATAGCTAATTCTGCTAAAACGGCAGACTTGATCGCTGATCCATATGGGCGTTATCCAATCTTTTGAGCGATGCTAAAACGCTGCGCTACATTTTCCCAGTTGATAATCGGAAACAAATTGTCCACAAACTCAGCTCTGCGATTCCTGTATTTCAAATAATAGGAATGCTCCCAAACGTCAATGACGAGAAGAGGAATAACGCCCCATTGTGTGAGCTTCTCATGATTTTCGCACTGCAACACCGTTAGTTTCTGTGTGTACGGTTGAAAACCCAGAATTCCCCATCCATTTCCGTCAACTCCTTTTGATGTTTTGCTGATCAATAACTTCAGCTTGTCATAAGACCCGAAGTCCTTTTCAATTTGTTTCAGCAAGGCACCCGACGGATCGCTTTTTTTGTTGGTAAGATTGGTCCAGAAAATAGTATGAAGGATATGCGAGGACAGGTGGAACGAGAGCTTCTTGGTCCAATAGTCCACTGTCTCCACATTATTTTCATCGATCGCTTTTTTGATCATTTCGAGATCTTTGTTCGCAGCTTTGGCTGCATCGCCGTGATGAAAGGTATAATGCAAGTGAAGTGTCTCCTGGTCCATCGCTGGCTCCAGGAAATTTTCGTTGTAGGGGAGTGGTTGCAATGCAAATTTGCCGTCCTTGTCGGTAAGCTTATCCATTCCGGTTTGTTGAAGGCTTTGTGAGAAGACGTTATTGGTAGGCAGCAAACTGGATCCTCCGAGAATGATGCTGGTTTTTACAAATTCATTTCTGTTCATAATAAGTTCTATTAAGTATTCGATGTGTTGAGTGAGAAGCTCATGGGCTTTTAACCGAAGGTAGTATCAAAAATTGGAGGAAAATTGGAGTTTTTTGTTGCACAGAATTTACTGGACAATCGCCCTTTTATTCCTTAGGAAAGGTAATCTTGTTCTTTCAGCCCTTGATCATTCCGTTTTCAGAGATTTGACCGGATCTGCGTTAGCTGCCGAATACGTGCGGAAGCTTACCGTTGCGAGAGAGAGAAGGGCGATCAGCAATCCCGGGATCAGGAAGATCTCGACACCTAATGCTACTTTGAACGCGTAATTGGCAAGCCATAATTTACCCCAATAGAATATTGCAGGCAGTGCTATCAGATTCGCGATAGCCAGTAATATCAAGTACTCTTTCGATAACAACACCATCAAATTGCGTGTAGTGGCACCCATTACTTTTCGAATTCCGATCTCCTTGACCTTCATGGTTGTTGAATAAGAAACCAATGCAAAGAGGCCAATGGACGCTATAAAGATCGCCAGCATTGCGAACGCAAAAAACAGTTGCCCGAACTGAATGTCGGACTTGTATTGCTTGTTAAACTCGTCCTCAAGGAAGAAGTAATCAAATGCGTTGCCAGGAAAGAACGAATCATAGGTTGACTCGATGTGAGCAAGCGATTCCCCGATGTTGGCCAAATTTATTCGGAACGAAAAGTAGCTTCTGCAGTCGTTGTAAAATTCAAAAAGGTAAGGGGTATGAGCATCAACCAGCGAGTGCCAATGGAAATTCTTCACCACACCAACAATTTTGAATGTGTCATTCTTGTAAAACAGTTTCTCATTAAGAGCATCCTGAGGAGAGCCTAAGTCGAAGGTCTGGACGGCTTCCTCATTGATAACAACTACTACTTCATTACTACTTAGCATTTCCCGAGTTGGTGTACTGCCGGCGACGAACTCCAAATCATAAGTTACGGGCAGGTCAAAACCCGCAAAAATAACCCGCCCAAATTTGTCAGCACTTGCAGGTGCGCCAAGTTTACGTACGGAAATGCCGGTGTTGTAACCTTTGCCAGGGACGCTGCTCGATGCTGCTGCTGAAGCAATGGAGTGGTGATCGCCTGCCTTTTTTGTAAAGGATTGCAGAGTGGATTCAAGCT
>DATHIE010000066.1:0-3653 GCA_035316905.1 Chryseolinea sp.
GTGAATGGTGATCGGCTGTGATCTTGCTGAGTGCAGAGTTCGACGCCCCCGAGGCAAATGTGCAAGGTTGCGCGCCAAAAATTTGATGCGGCACAATTGATTTTACGTTGGCGCGCTTTCGTCGACGTGTTTTCTGAGCCCCGGGTTAACACCGGTTAACACCCGGGCTACAAAAATTCCATCCCTACGGGGTTGCCGTTCTTTAGACTGAAATGACTGAGTGCAGCGTTCGACGCACCCGAGACAAGTTTACAAAGGTTGCCAAATTTGATGCGGGATTTCGTTGCGGCTATTTTTTTCATGTTCTGCGTAGACCAGGATTTTCGCTACCTTAGGTAAGACGTAAGAATACTTTGATCTAAGATCGGCATGTGTGCTAAAAGAACATCTGAAGTAAGCCCATCTTATCTAGAAGTTCGGAAACAGGCAACTCAAGCGGACGGATGAATAGTTGAACAGCGACATTTTCAGAAATCTCCAATTGTTTTGGTCAGCAACTTTAAACCATAAGAAAATGAAAACCAAAACTTTTTTACTCGCGGTCATGCCGTTACTTCTCATCAGCTGCCAGCCAGCTAAGGATGATCCTGAGATTCTAAAAGGAGTCCTTGTCGCGTATTTTGACGGTGTTGCATCTAAGGACCTAAAACAACTTAACGACGTTACGACATCGGACTTTATCCTCTTTGAAGATGGTAAGATCTGGAATAATGATAGTCTGGCCACGACGTTGAACAAATACTACAAAAAGTTTTCCGCGGAATTTACGTTTGACTATGTCAATGTCAGTATAGATCATGAAAGCGGACATATAACCTACTACAATCATTGTGATTGCATAGTCAACGATACTTCAAAAATGTCTTTCAATTGGATCGAAAATGCCACATTTAAAAAAGTTGATGGGAAATGGAAGATGAATTTCCTGCATTCGTCCATTAAGAAGTAGCTGAGGTTTAAAGAAAAGAAACGAGGAGGCCGAGCCAACAACTTCCAACGTGGGGTTTTCCAGTGATCTTGATCACTAGCTTGATTCATCGCTGATTGATAACCTCACCCTTCTTTCCGGTGTATTCGGTGGGAAGTTGACCGAACAATTCCTTAAAACACTTTGAAAAATAAGAGAGATTGTTGAAACCAACCTTGTAAGCAATTTCGCTTACGGTGCCTGCCTTCGCTTCCAACAACTGCGCGGCACGATTCAACCGGAAGTTTCGAATGAATTCATTGACGGATTCATCGGTCAATGCCTTTATCTTGCGCAACAGATTTTTCCGGCTCATTCCAATCTCTTCAGCAAAACGCTCCACAGAGAATTGTTCATCACCCAGATGCTCCTCCATGATTTTCAACGCATGATTGAGGAATCGCTCATCAACAGATGTGACAGAAATGTTCTTTGGTTGAATTGTTACTTCGCGGCTGAAACTCTTTCGCAAATTCTTCCGCTGCTCAAGGAGGTTCTTCATCCGGACCTTTATTTCCTTGATGTTAAAGGGTTTGGTCATGTATTCATCGGCACCAAGTTCCAGACCTTCCAGTTTGCTTTCGATCGTTGTTCGAGCTGTGAGCAGGATAAAAGGAATGTGACTTGTGCGCTGATCCTCGCGAATTTTCGTGCATAGCGTAAACCCATCCATTTGAGGCATCATCATGTCGCTGAGAATGAGGTCAGGGATCAGCTCAAACGCTTTTTCCAGGCCGACCATTCCATTTTCAGCAACAACAATCAGGTAGTCGCTTTCAAGATTTTCTTTTAAATAGAGCCGAAGATCTTCATTATCTTCAATAATGAGTATCAGCGATTCAGATGGTGATGATTCATTGACGGAAAGAACTGCTTTTTCTTTTTTGGTTTCCGCAGAGTTATCTATATCCCGCTCCGATGAAATTTCTTTGCCCTGATCGAGGGTTATCGATGGGGGCAGTGCCGACAAATTACCTTTCAATGGTAATGAAACGGTGAATGTTGTCCCGTTTCCAAGTTCGCTTTCCACGTCGACATTTCCTTTCATGAGCGAAACCAACTCCTTTACCAGTGACAATCCAATTCCGCTCCCTTCGAATTCACGTGAGCTGGAACTGTCAACCTGATAAAACCGATCAAAGATTTTATTTACTTCTGTGGCTGGAATGCCAGGCCCTGTATCAGAAATTACAATGGAAATCATTCCAGCGTCCTGGGCAGGAAGACGTACAATGAAATTTATGCGGCCTCCGTCAGGCGTGAATTTAAACGCATTGGACAATAAGTTGTAAAGTACCGTCTCTACCTTATCTATATCAAATGACGTTTCAAAGGAATGGGGTGGTATATGTACAACATATTGAATGTTGCGTATCTCAGCGAGTGATTCAAACGAAGCGGTAAGTACCCGGAGGAAATAAAGAAAATCCGTCCGCTGTTCAGCCAGCTTCATGCCACCTGATTCAAGTTTCGCCAGGTCCAGAAGCTGATTGATAAGTTGTTGCAAGCGTTTAGCATTACGGTGCATCCGCTCCAATTCTGAGAGACGGACATTGCCCGTTTCCTGATCTTGAATAATTTTTTCCAGTGGACTTAAAATAAGAGACAATGGAGTCCTGAATTCGTGTGAGATGTTGACGAAAAAATTGGATTTAAGCTTATCAAGCTCCTTAAGTTGCTCGGCATTTGTTTTCAATTCCTCCGACTGTTCCTCCAGCTGAATATTCTGTAGTCTGATCTCCTGGGTCTGATTTGCAACTTCCGCCTGCAAGGCCTCCTTTTCCTGGAGAAGTTTATATGAGCGCCAACGGATCAACCCCCAAACAAAAAATCCTGCGGCCAAAATATAGATCATGTACGCATAGACACTCCGAAACCATGGAGGTGCGATCGTAAAGCTGAACGCATATGGCTCGCTTATCACGCCACCGTAATTGCGGGACCGCACCAAAAACCGGTAACTTCCTTCCCACATACTGGAATACTCTTTAATGTTTTCAGAGCTCCAACCAGACCAGTCTTTGTCATAGCCCTCCAGCTTGTATTGAAATACGTTCGCTTCTTCAGCCACGAAATTTGTTGAGGTAAACTCAAACCGCAATGAATTGGAAGTATAGGGGAATGTAAGCTCCTGTGGAATACTTCCAATTCCACGAAAGAAGATTGAATCGCGAAGCAATTCAATTTTGTTTAAATACGTCCTGAAGGAAGTGGTGTCCGCTTTGTTATTTCTTAGCTCTTGCCTTACTATACCATCAGGGCCTACGTGCCAGACAATACCCTTTTCCTCGAAGTTAAGAACCCCGGTGCTTTCAAGTATCCTGGAAATATTAAAACGTTGAAGTGAATAAGTTTTGTCTGGGGACGGGGTTATGATAATTAAATCCTTTTTCCCATCTCCTCTTTTTTTTGTCTTTACAAGAAAACGGCCCGAAGCATCTTCGTTCACAATAGGGAATACTTTTTCCTTTTTTAACCCATGCATCGTTTCAAAGGCTGTATCAGGACTAAACCGGTTTGTTGCATAATCAAACCTGAAATGTTCGCTGCTTGAACCGACACGAAACAATTCTGCATTGTCAATGGAATTGATCTTGAGATATCCTTCCAATAATCCATCATCAGAGCCAAAGGTTTTTACTGTTGGATTATCATAATCAATCGTTCCATCGGGTTGTGAAAATGA
>DATHIE010000067.1:0-4981 GCA_035316905.1 Chryseolinea sp.
CAACCTTTCAACATCAACACTTTGCACTTCGATATCGCAATGTGCCATCAAGAGTTCAAACCGAAGCTACTCCTCTCTCTTTAATTTATCAAGGGCGGGATAAAGATCTTTGCTATAGAAAACCAGATTAGGTGCCTTTAATCGAAGTGATCCGGCACATTGATGGAGCGGTTGCCATGTTACCGTGCGTATCTCTTAATTTTTATAATAGCTGAGGCATGAGTGAGGATGAAAAGACATGTACAATCAATCATGTCTTTGGTCAGGTACGCGATGCCATGCTAAAGATCCTCACTACAAATTCAATCGCTGACCTGGCAAAACTGACAAGCGTGCAAAAGCAGTTAAGGCTAAGGACAGTTAGACATCAAAAGGTTCAGCACCAGCAAACGGTGCATCAATGATACGTTCACCCGTCCAGGCTTTCTAACTCGCCAGTGTATTTGGCGGGGAGTCTCTCCCGGACCACAAGGCAATCGCAAAATCCATTAACTTGGTATCCAGGTTCCCGGCATGGTTGATAAAGTTGAAGCAAGCGGAATGCAGGTTCCGACAACTAAGCGCAGAATGTCATTAATATTTGAGTCAAAATCCTTTCTTGTTGAAGCCCCGCCTCATCCTTTAATTGACCGGGATGATGGAGGCCACATTACGATTACTCCCGGGAAAAGAGTTGGCACCATTCAAGAACTTGATCCTGATCACGCTATAGAACTGATGAGACTGATGATCGTGGTTGGCGAGGCAATGACGATTGGTATGAATAAAAATGGCGTTGATATCGGAAGGATTAACTACCAGGATAATGGAAATTGGAGCGTGTTCAAACCCGAAGGGCCCTATCAGCATGTTCATCTTTATGGAAGAGCAAGAAGCGCTAAAATTCAAAAGTATGGTCAGGCTTGTTACTTTCCACATCGGGATGAACATCCTGAATTTTATGCTTCGTTAAAGCCATTAACTGAAAATGACGTCGAGGAAATTCGAAGTCAAATCCATGTTCTGCTCGCTCATAACAAATATTCCAATTTGTTGTGGGGGATTTAGATTGATCAGTCAGGGCAAATGCTCCAGACAATGACTCATCCCTTTTCTTTCCGTATGCACAAGTGATAAAAGCCGAGGCCGAGCACTATAATCGACCCCACGACTGAATTCAGAAGTGCCTTGTCCGATGTCCCCTCCTCCAAACCGGGGTTTGTGAAATACACCAACAATGAATAAATATAAGGATAGTACGAAATATGCTCCCACTGTCGTATCATGAATCCGCCTGTAAGCAAAGCCATACCTATTCCGATCGGAGTTACAAAACTCTTGAACAACAAGGTAAGCCAGTACTGTATGGCTGCCATACCAAGCGTCGATGCAAACATTTTTATTGCGATAGTCGAGAACTGCTTCCAGGGAATCTGATGACTCGCAAATTCATAGTCGCTATTGACCATCTCGATTACATATCCAGAAGCAACGATAAAAAATGTTAGCAGTACGATCCACAGGAGTACAAGGGATGACATTATGAAGAATTTTGAAAAGTAAATATCCGCATAGCTCCTTGGAGATGCGTACACCTGTTTCCAAGTGTTGTTAGTATATTCAATTTGTACTACGAGGCTGATCACAAGAATAACATACATTGGAAGGAACAACGAAGCGGCTGGCGCCCAATTGTCATTCAGCATAAATGCCCAGGGATCGGCTTTTGTCTGGGACAGAAAAATGTCCGGCCGGCTTAACAGTTTAAGGAAATTTACAGATGGAATAAACAAGGCTCCTGCAAAAGTAAGCCAAATAGCATTCGTTCTTCGAACCTTTAAGAACTCTGCGCTAGTGTTAAGTATCAGGGAAGCCATCATGCCGAAATTATTTGAATGAATACATCTTCGAGATTTGTGCTGGCCGGGCTCAACTTGTAGACTTTTATATCGTTTCGAACGAGCGTGCTATTGAGAGCGGCCATGGATTCCCTGTTCTCAACGGGGACCTGCAGCGTGAATTCTCCCGTTTGTCTCGCGTCCATGTCTTGAAGCAACAGTTTGGCATTTTCAATATTATCCACTTCTAGCTCGAGGACCGTGTTCAGGGTTTTCATTTGTTGTAATTCGGCCAGCGTGCCCTGGAATAAGAGGCTTCCATGATGAATGATCCCAACATGGGTGGCAATCTTCTCTACTTCTGTGAGCAAATGGCTAGATACGAGAATAGTTTTTTTGTATTCTTTATTTAGTCCTATGAGTAGTTCACGCATTTCAATTATACCCGTTGGGTCCAATCCGTTGGTGGGCTCATCCAGGATCAAAAGCTCAGGATCGTGAAGTAACGTGATAGCAATAGCCAGCCGTTGTTTCATACCAAGCGAATAGGTTTTGGCCTTCTTATTCGCCGCGTGAGTAAGTCCGACGATGTGCAGTACCTCATAAATTCTTTCTTTCCTACAGGAATAGGTAAGCCTATACACCTCAAGGTTTTCTGTGCCTGTGAGCTGGCCGTAAAGAGAAGGCTGCTCTATGAGGGACCCAATTCGACGAAGGACCTGCAGCCGGTGCATGGCCAACTCCTTGCCGAATATCGAAATTGGATTGTTGTCAATTTTCAATAGTCCAAGCAGCAGCCTTAAGGTAGTCGTTTTACCTGCGCCGTTTGGTCCGAGAAATCCATATATGCTTCCTTTCGGAACCTCGATGTGAAGATTGCGGAGAATTACTTCGTTCTTTTTGAAACAGAATTCCAGGCCGTTGGTTTTGATAAGAGATGCTGTCATTCGAAGTGGGGATGTAAATTGCATACAAGACGATGGTACAATTCGGATGTTACAACGTTTAAATGAGTTATGTCCATCCTCATAATTTCGTCGGCCTATCAACTTGCAAAAACCATGCGAATCTTCGAACTCGATGTTCAGAGTTTCGAGATTGAATTCTCCACCAATCGAAGTGAGATGACTACTTTGTGTTCTGTTTATTCCAATAACTACAACCCTTCATGAAACATCAACCTGAGGTCCTTCCCTCCCGCCGAACCATTCTCAGTTACACGGGCGCATTGCTAGGACTTGGCTTTGTATCCGCAACGGCCAGGCCCGACGCCTTACCTTTGCCATTCGACGTGAGAAATTATGGCGCCACCGGTATTCGTAAGGACAACGCCACGAAAGCTTTTCGCGATGCCATCGACGCTTGCACTGCTGCAGGCGGCGGCACGGTGGATGTACCCGCCGGGGAATACACCGTAGGCACAGTGCAATTGCGCGACAACGTTACTCTTCACCTCGAAGCAGGCGCAACGCTGTTTGCCAGTCAGCAGTCGGCCGACTACGTGAAAGACGTTCGCGCACTGATCTTTGCGGAGAACGCTAAAAACATCAGCGTTAAAGGCAAGGGCACCATCGACGGGCTGGCGCGTTACGACTATGACAACGTGCGCGGTGCTGATCCCGAGATCGCGAAAGAGCAGGAAATCGCACGTCAGGCAGGCATTGAGATGAAGCGCTACTATCGGAGTCGCGAGGCGATGAACATCTTCCTCTTCATACTCAACGACTGCACAAACGTGCAGCTTAGTGACGTCTCCATTATCAACGCGCCACTCTGGACCGTACGCCTCAACGACTGCGACAGGGTGACCGTGCGAGGTGTTTACATTTATTCCGATCTCGAGAAGGGAGTCAACGCCGACGGTATCGACATCTGTTCGTCGAAGAATGTCGTCATTTCCGACTGCATCATTACCACCGCCGACGACGCCATCGTGCTGAAGGCCATCGCCAGGAATGGAAAAAAGGCCAATGCTGTGGAGAATGTTACCGTAACAAATTGTGTACTCACATCATCATCAACGCCCTTGATGATCGGAACGGAAACCGAAGCGGATATCCGACACGTTATCTTCAGCAATTGTGTGATCCGCAATTCTAACAAAGGCTTCGGCATCAATGTGCAGGACGGGGCAGTAGTCAGCGACGTGATCTTCTCCAACCTCACGATCGAAACGAGTCGTCGTCACTGGAACTGGTGGGGAAGCTCCGAGATGTGCAAATTCGTGCTGAAGAAACGAACCGCCACCTCTCCCCTAGGTCAGATCCGTGACATTTTCATCGACAACATCAGCGTGAGAGCACGTGGTACCACGACAATCACCGGACATGTGGACCAGCCGTTGGAAAACATCAGAATGTCGAACGTGAGACTCTTTATAGATGTGGAAGATGCCAAAGACAAACGCGCTTCCGATGCAATACGCATTGAAAATATAACGGGTCTAAAACTCCGCGACGTGTCTGTCGAATGGAACGAAAAGGACACGGAGCCCGCATGGCTGTCCGGACTGGTGTTGAAGAATGTCTCGGACTTCACTGTCGACACGTTCTCGGGAAGGCAAGGACTGAGAGACAAGGAAGTGCCGGCCATTTTAATTGAAAACTGCACCGAGGGCGTGGTCGGAAATTCTTTCGCTACTGACGGGACCGCCACGTTCATCCACGTGAAAGGCGCCGGGACTAAAGGACTCGCAGTGAAAGACAACCGGACCTCGAAAGCGAAAAAGCCGATCACGTTCGAAAACGACGGTGTGAAGAAAGCTGTCACCAGAGACGAATCCTGAAAATGAACTCCATATTGTCGTGTTCGCCTACAAGATCAGTTTAGGTTCGCGGATGTTCGCGCCAGCTGATGCGTTGGCGATGGGTACGCGTTATTGATTGTGGGGTGGCACCGTAACTCCAACCAGAATTTAAGGTCCGAGTAGGTTGACCTTTGAAACAACTGCAAGCAGTCTTTTAAATAGACATTTTTTGATGGTTTATTTCTTGCTGCCGCCAAATAGCCTGCACTTCAGATAGATTTGAAATACGCTATTTTTAACTTTGCCAGTGTTGTCTATATCATCCTTGTGTATTTGAGAGAGACCGAAGACATAACGCACACCTGCGCCGAGGCCGCCTATAATGTCGATTTCACCTCCGATGGCGCCGCTGATTTCC
>DATHIE010000068.1:0-11668 GCA_035316905.1 Chryseolinea sp.
GGATATCTGTCGCGAACCGTTTTTATAAAATAGTTTTCCTCTTCTCCCATAACAAGAGAATCGATGAGGATTTCAGCCGATTCTGTATGCGGTAACGTCACCTCTGTTCCATTTGCTGAACTAGTAATCTTTGTATCCTCCAGCCCAATTTCCGACTGACTCCACGACAAATAAACCAGTTGGTCCTTGCGGACTATCTTAAAGTCGACAGGTGAGTCGTTGAATCTTATAGTTCCAACCTCAACATCCTGGAATCCGTAACCGGAGGCAAGAATTTTATATGTTATATCACCCCCGACAAAACCGCGATCGACAAAGCTGTTTTGACTGGGATTGAAAATCAAGCTATCCATCAAAGGATTGTACGGTTCGTACGTTCGCTTAATCACATAAAAAAAATTTCTACGTGGTGCAGCGCCCCAACGCACCGTTAAGAATCCATTCTCATATGCTACGGTGGGTGGCGCCGCGAAGGTTGGAGTCGTTCTATCAATAATAACCTTGAATTTTATTTCGGTGAGGTGGAATTCAGAGTCAAATTTTTCCGCCAGGCTTCCGCTGTTTGTCGGAACCCTGATCTTGATCGTTACTTCGTGTATGCCGTCCGTATAAGCGCCTGGTATCATCTGGAAGGAGATTCGATCGTGTGCCTCGCCCGATGTTATATGAGTGCCTCCATCGAGATAAACATCATAGTAGCACACAGGTTGTGGAAGGTCCTTCAATGTGAAGGTAAACAGCGTTGGTAAAACCAGATAATAGGGATCGGTAAAATTGGGATCGTTTACCTCAATAGAAAATACAATCGGTTCCGGAGGTTTGATCGGGTTGATGTTTTCATTGTGAGGTTCGAAAGTACATCCGCCAATTAAAGCTGCTGAAAGAATAACAACAGCACTTTTCAAATAAGAATCAATCGACATAACAGAGTGACAGTCCAATGAAATGAATAAACAGCCTAACGTAAAATCCTAAAACTGCAAAGATAGATTATGGCAGTCCATTTTTTTTGAATATCCGCAAAGAAACATACATGAATAAAATTACTACACCCACTTTAGCCTTTTTGGGGCAAAATTTTGCTTATTTCGATCACTGCAACTCACTCAAGAATCTTAGAACCAATATTATTATATTACATCTTCGAACTACCAGTTTGATGGATCGTGGGAACAATTAATTTTTTTCTGAATGCCTTCTCTCCTACCGGGTTTTGAATATGATATATTCATCAGCTACCGGCACAACGATAACCGTAGTGGCTGGGTAACGGATTTTGTGAATGCCCTCCAGGAAGAACTTGCCGCCACCATCAAAGAACCCTTGTCTATTTATTTCGATAGGAATCCTCATGACGGTCTGTTGGAAACGGATAGTGTGAACAAAAGTCTGGAGGGAAAACTAAAGTGCCTCATTTTCATTCCCATCATCTCTCAAACATACAGCGATTCGAAGTCGTTTGCCTGGCAACATGAGTTTTGTGCGTTTAACAAATTATCTCAACAGAACCAGCCTGGCCGCGACATCAAACTAGTCAATGGAAATGTAACGAGCCGCATACTTCCAGTTAAGATTCATGATCTCGATCCGGAAGACAAGACGGCGATTGAAAATGAGATAGGAGGAGTACTTCGGGCTATCGATTTTATTTTTAGGTCACCGGGAGTGAACCGCCCACTACGAGCGTTGGAGGAACATCCACAGGATAATCTCAACAATACATTTTATCGCGATCAGGTAAACAAAGTCGCCAATGCGATCAAAGCCATCATTCAGGCCATCAAGACGCCATCCAATGTACAGGCCTCCGTGACAGTTGATGGAATGACGCAAAGTGATCCGCTTAAGGGGCAGACACTTTCAAGAAAACTGGTATTAGCTTCTGTTGTTCTCATCGTCCTTGTGTCTTTAGCTTTTTGGAAATACAAATCCAAGCCTGTGGAAGTTGTATCCAACGCCCCGCAGGATAAATCATTGGTAGTTCTTCCATTTACTGATATGTCACCGAAGAAAGATCAGGAATGGTTTTCTGACGGGTTAACAGAAGAATTACTGAACAGCTTATCAACACTGGAAGACTTAAAACTTATCTCTAGGACAACCTCTTTTTCGTTCAAGGATAAGGGACTTTCAGCAAAAACAATTGCCGATTCTTTAGGCGTCGCACATGTGTTGGAGGGATCCGTCCGGAAAATGGATGATCAACTGAGAGTTACTGTTCAATTAATAAAAGCGAATGATGACACCCACCTGTGGTCGCATGTTTACGAGTACACCATTGATTCAGTCTTTAAAATACAGGGAGATATTTCAAAAAATGTCGCCAATACTCTGAATTTGCTATTGGATGCCACGACGCGCGATCGAATGTATAACACCGGAACTACGAGTGTTGAAGCTTACCAGGAATATCTGAAAGGAAGAGCGATTTATATTGAGGCACACGTAACGGGTAATTTCGATCTACTGGTTGACGCGAATAAATTTTTTGAAAAAGCAATTCAGATATATCCAAATTATGCAGAGGCCTATTACGATCATGCAGATGTTTTTAATCATGGTCTTTTAGCTGGGGCAAATATTAAATTCCTCAAAAATCTTTCTGAAAAGGAACAATATGATAGGATGATGGCGGACCTCGATAAAGCCTTTGTGCTCTCGCAGATTTCCAGCAAAAAAATAGGATACTCTTTTACGCGCAATTTCTTTTCGAACGATTGGAGCCGCATTCCATCATATATTGACGTGAAGGAAAAATGGGAATCTGGCTGGGAAGTGTTTCTCGCGATCTTTGACCCGGAATTTGTCACTCGCCGCTACCAGCGAGTTATTGCGGTCGATCAGTATGCCGAAATGACCAGGTATTGGGTAGCGATGGGCCTTGCTAATATGAATCAAACGGACAGCGCACTACTACTATACGATAACGATTACACCAAATCACACGTGACTACCCGCATAAAATCTGTGTTGTATTTCCGCAAGGGTGATTATTCAAAAGCACTGGCAGGCGTCGCAGGTAGATCTGACGACTATCACTTCTTTATGGAACTCATTAATGGACGGTACACAAAAAGTCGTGCGGAACTCGATCGTCATCTTATCTCACGTCCGCTCATTGATTCGTATGGTTACAGTCCTATCCTGGCATACAATGCGTTGGGAGAATACAGTCGGGCCGACAGTGCTGCCTCGTTGATCGACTCACGCATTCTAGGCCACTGCAGCCTTGTTTATAACTTGATGACTTTCGGATTGCATTTTCATTTGAGTGCTACTCCAAATTTCGCAGCCAGGCTGCGCGAGTTGGGCATCGATCCGGAGGAATATGAAAAAAAGAACTACAAAAGAATTCCGGTTATTAAAGTGGGGAAGTAAAAAAGTGAAATAGCTGTCATCCGGTTAATTTTCTCTTACTAGTGCACTCGCAAGAATCTTAGAACCAATATTACTATATTACATCGTCGAAATTTTCATAAACGTGCGGACAGTAAATTTCTTACCGAATGCCTTCTCTCCTACCGGGCTTTGAATACCCGCCTACGCTAAGCTGCGGCGGGCACGCGATATTGATTACTAAAATCAATGAACAATGGCTTCGTTAATTCCCGGTTTTGAATATGATATATTCATCAGCTACCGCCACAACGACAACCGTAGTGGCTGGGTAACGGATTTTGTGAATGCCCTTCAGGAAGAACTTGCCGCTACCATTAAAGAACCGTTGTCCATTTATTTCGATAAGAATCCTCATGACGGTCTCCTTGAAACGGATAGTGTAAACAAAAGTCTTGAAGGGAAATTAAAGAGCCTCATTTTTATCCCCATCATTTCTCAAACCTACAGCGATCCGAAGTCTTTTGCATGGGAGCATGAGTTCTGTGCATTTAATAGATTATCCCAACAGGATAACTTAGGGAGGGATATCAAGCTAGCTAACGGTAATGTAACGAGCCGTATACTGCCCGTTAAAATTCATGATCTCGATTCAGAGGACAGGATCGCGATCGAAAACGAAATTGGTGAGGCGATTCGAGCCATCGAGTTTATTTTCAAGTCGCCAGGAGTCAACCGCCCGCTGCGTCCACTGGATGAACATGCTCATAATAACCTGAACAAGACGGATTATCGCGATCAGGTAAATAAGGTCGCCAATGCGGTCAAGTCAATCATTCAGGCTGTCAAAGCATCATCCCATGTAGTTCCATCCCTCCCACATGCTACGATCAGGCAAACTGATCCGCCCAAACGACAGTCACGTTCAAGAAAATTGATATTCGCTGCTATTGGTCTCATCGTCGTCCTTATTTCTGTAGCCTTTTGGAAATACACTTCAAAGCCGACAGAAGTTGGCACCGATGCTAAGCAGGATAAATCTTTAGTAGTTCTTCCATTTGAAGACATGTCACCGAAGAAAGATCAAGAGTGGTTTTCAGACGGGCTAACGGAAGAATTGTTAAACAGCTTATCATCACTCCAAGATTTAAGATTAATCTCGCGAACCACCTCTTTTTCTTTCAAGGACAAGGGACTTTCAGCAAAAAGAATAGCCGATTCTTTGGGAGTTGCTCATGTGTTGGAAGGATCCGTACGGAGGGTAGACGATCAGTTGAGGGTTACTGTTCAGTTGATAAAAGCGAACGATGACACGCATCTCTGGTCCCACGTTTATGAGTACACTATCGATTCCGTTTTTAAGATTCAAGGAGATATTTCAAAAAATGTTGCCAGTACCTTGAATGTGCTATTGGATGGGCAAACGCGGGAGCAAATGTACAACGTAGGCACTACTAGCGTTGAAGCCTATCAGGAATATTTGAAAGGAAGAGCCCTGGCTAATGAATCACATACAGCCGCTAAGTTCGATCTTCTAATAAAAGCGAATAAATTTTTTGAAAAGGCCATTCAAATATATCCCAATTTTGCCGAGGCATATCACGAGCACGCAGATGTTTTTAGCCACCGTCTCTTAGGCGAAGGAGAATTTCTCAGCGATTTTTCTGAAAAGGCAAACTATGATAGTATGATGGCGGACCTCAATAAAGCATTAGCGCTTTCACAAATTCCGAGCAGGAAAGTGGGATACTCCTTTACGCGCGATTTGTTCTCCAATGACTGGAGCCGGTTAACATCGTATATGGAAGTAAAGGAAAAATGGAACTCAGGCTGGGAATCGTTTCTTGCGCTCGTTGACCCCAGATTTGTATCTCGCCGTTACCTCAATGCTATTGAAATCGATCAATTTTCAGATTTCGATCGATACGCTGCATCGCTGGGTCTAGTGAACAACGGTGACCTGGACAGCGCGCTCCTTCTTTACAAGAGTGAATACACCAAGTCGAATATGAGTACCTGGGAGAAATCTGTCATATATTTTCGAAAGAATGACTATTCTAAAGCGCAGGAGACAATCAGTAGCCTCGGTAACCTCGGTGGCACTCTTGATGGTCATTTGCTATTGCTGCAACTTCTTAACGGGCAGTACACGAATTCTCGCGCGGAACTTGATCGTGTCTTAGCATCACAACCTCTCTTTGATCCATATGGTTACAGCCAAACCCTGGTTTACAATGCTTTAGGAGAATACGATAGAGCAGATAGTATCGCTTCCTTGATCGATAAGAGGCTCCTCGGACATTGCGTTCTTGGTAAGACCGTTTTGGATTTTGGGCTGCATTTTCATTTCAGTGCCACGCCTAATTTCGCGGAGAGGCTACGCGAGCTTGGCCTCGATCCAGTGGCTTATGAGAAAAAGAACTACCAAAAGCTTCCGGTTATTAAGTGGAGTAAGGAAAAATAACAGGTTAATCCTTTTAGGACGACCGACCCGAAAAGCGCTACCCTATACCCTTGTCCCCTAATCTCCAAATTCACCCTACCCACAGAATTTACCACCGAAACCCTTGCATCTCAACTCCCGTTCATTAACTTTGTAACTCAAAGTACTTTCAGATGAAGGAAATTCCGGAATACGAAAAAGACCTCGCCTCCATCCGGACCATGATGGAGCGGTCCGCCAAATTCTTGTCACTTAGTGGACTATCAGGCGTGTTAGCCGGAGTCTATGCCCTGGTCGGGGCAACGGTCGCTTACTTTACGGTGCATTATCCCATCTCCCCCCTCAACTATCGGATCTATTCCATCAACGATGGCACCACCATCTATAAACTGTTATTCATAGCCCTTGTCGTACTCGTTGCGTCTATTTCTACAGGACTTTGGCTGAGTAGCAGAAAAGCCCGGAAAGATGGCGCTAGACTTTGGTCTCAAACAACTTATAAGCTGGTCGTGAATCTATCCATCCCGTTGGTCACGGGCGGAATTTTTATTCTGATAATGCTTTACACCGGACACTTTGGATTAGCCGCACCCGCGAGCCTGATCTTCTATGGCCTTGCACTGATAAATGCCAGCGTAAATACTTATGACGAAATACGATATCTTGGCTACTCGGAAATTTTTCTTGGATTGATCTCAGCCACCTTTCCAGGATACGGTCTTATTTTTTGGGCGCTTGGTTTTGGTGTGCTCCACATTATATATGGGGGCATCATGTACAATAAATACGATAAGTGAAAAACCCTTTCGAAAATTTAGATAAAGTGCTTGAACATCGCGTACGACTGCAAATCATGTCCGTACTGGTTACCAACGACGGATATGAATTCAATTCCCTGAAGGAAATGCTCGGCGTTACCGATGGCAATCTTGCATCGCATATCAAGGCGCTGGAACGGGAGAAATATTTGTCCGTTTCGAAGTCATTTGTTGATCGAAAGCCAAACACTAAGTACAAGATCACTGAACGAGGTCGAAATGCTTTCAAAAAACATCTCGACGCGCTGGAAGCAGTAGTAAAACAAACGCGATAATTTTTTTATGTATTCACTTTGAAACTGAAAGTACTTTTAATAATATGAAAGTTAAGCTCATACTTCCCGCGCTTACCGAAGCCGAAAGCCCCTTCTGGCGGCCCATCAAATATTCATTATTTCCTCCCCTCGGCCTCGCTACCCTGGCGGCATATCTGTTGCCAGGCGATGAGGTCGAACTCCAGGATCAGCACGTTGAAACTATAAAACTCGATGATTCACCTGATCTCGTCATCATCCAGGTATACATCACCAACGCATACCGCGCTTATTCTTTCGCAGACCATTACCGACAACGGGGCGCTTATGTAATACTTGGAGGCCTACACGTTACTTCACTTCCCGAAGAAGCAGCACCACATGCGGACTCTATTTTCCTGGGACCCGGTGAAGAAACATTCCCTCAATTCCTGAAAGATTTCCGAAAAGGACGACCACAAAAACGATACTATTCTTCTGTCAGAACGCTGGAGACATTGCCTCCCTTGCGAAGGGATCTTATCAAGCGGCACTTATACCTCGTGCCTAATTCCATAGTAGTGACGCGCGGTTGTCCGCACCATTGCACGTTCTGCTACAAAGACGCCTTTTTCGACGGCGGAAAATCATTTTACACACAACGGGTAGACGACGCACTGGCTGAAATAGAACGCTTACCGGGCCGTCATCTCTACTTTCTTGATGATCACCTTCTCGGTAACGTAAAATTTGCCAGCTCTTTGTTTGAAGGAATGAAAGGCATGAACCGCGTCTTTCAGGCAGCCGGCACCGTCGACTCTATCCTTCGCGGTGATCTTATTGAGAAAGCAGCAGAGGCAGGCCTTCGAAGTCTGTTCGTCGGCTTCGAAACCTTCTCGCGCGCGAATCTGAAACAAAGCAATAAAAAACAAAACCTTCAAAAAGATTATCAAAAAGCTGTGAAGCGGCTACATGATTTAGGCATCATGGTCAATGGCAGCTTTGTATTTGGACTGGATGATGACGATCAGGACGTCTTTAAACGCACCGTCGAATGGGGAATCGAGAATTCGATAACAACTTCGACCTATCATATCCTGACGCCTTATCCGGGAACTGCTCTATACACGTCGATGCAGCAGGAAGGACGGATTCTTACGCAGAACTGGGATCTGTATGACACACGCCACGTAGTCTATAAGACCAAAGGCCTCACAACGGAAGATCTGGAGCACGGTTATCACTGGGCTTACCGGGAATTCTACACCTGGAGCAACATCGTCCGCTCCAGCGCGAAACACGATTCGATAAAACACATACTTAAACACTTCTTCTATTCCGGCGGATGGAAAAAGTTTGAACCGCTATGGAATTTTGTTATCAAGACGCGAAATCTCAGTCATATGCTTCCCCTCCTCGAATCCATTTTGACTAAAGTAAGCGACAAAAAAACCGACGTGCCTTACTCTTCAGAAATGGCAACCGTGGAAAACTTAGTCGTAGATCACCATCATACAATAAATCAATAAATCACAAATCACAAATCACAAATCATAAATCATAAATCATGGAAACAATTCCTCAGCCCTTAAACATCCTTGAACGCTTCAATCGCTGGATACAAGAGTCCATTATGGTGAAGCTTTTCTCGATTGGCTTTCTGATTCTCATTCTGCTCATCCCGTCATCGTGGATACAGGATATGATCGTGGAAAGGCAACAACGCGCCGAACAAGTCATGACCGAAGTAGCCGACAAATGGTCCGGCAGTCAAACGATCTCCGGCCCCGTACTTGTCATACCTTACAGAAAGCACGAAATTATCGACCACGGTAAAGAAGGCAAAGAAATCCGCGAGCATGTGGAAAAGGCATACTTCCTTCCCGAAGAGCTCGACATCAGGGGAACGATAAAACCCGAAACGCTTCATCGTGGAATCTTTGACGCCGTCGTGTACGAATCGCCTCTCGAGGTTAGTTCAGCATTTACAAAACCTGATTTCAAAGGACTATCTATTGCAGAGGATATGATCAATTGGAAAGACGCATACATGATCTTTGGTATTACCGATCTGAGAGGAATCAGTGAAAATCCAACGTTTACCGTGGGTAACAACGTACTCGGTGCAGAACCCTCAAATAACATTGGGATAACTGTGATGAGAGGGCGTTCTGATGGAGAGAGCGAATATTATAATCCTGTTGAACAACGAATGAGCCAATCCAGCAACGGAATTGTAGTAAGGCTCAACTGGGAAACTCCTCCTCTGTTTGCAGAAAAAGAAAAGGTAAAGATCAAGCTAAACTTAAAAGGAAGTCGTCGCCTTGACTTTGTTCCTGCCGGAAAAACCACAACGGTGCAATTGAGCGGTCCGTGGGCTGATCCAAGCTTTGATGGCGAATTCCTTCCAGCTACCAGGGAAATATCCGCCGAAGGCTTCACTGCATCATGGAAAGTGCTTCACTTCAACCGTCCTTTTTCACAACAGTGGACTGAAGACAATCAACAATTAAGCGGTGCTGACTTTGGCATCAAGTTACTTATTCCTGTAGACCAATATCAGAAGAGTATCAGGACCTCTAAATACGGCGTGCTGGTGATTTTGCTTACGTTTGTCGCTTTGTTCCTCGTGGAGATTACCCAAAAGATCAGAATACATCCGTTCCAGTATATCCTTATAGGCGCGGCCCTGACTATCTACTATACGTTGCTGCTCAGCTTTTCGGAACATGTTGGTTATAACATCGCTTACATATCCGCATCGCTCGCCACCGTGATACTTATCAGTTTATACTCGATTTCGTTCTTCCGGAATACAAAGCTGACGCTGTTGTTTTCAATGTTGCTGATGATCTTTTATGCGTTCATATTCGTGATCATTCTTCAACAGGATTTCTCATTGCTGTTGGGTAGCTTAGGCTTGTTCCTGATCGTAGGGCTTTTGATGTACTTCTCGAGGAAGGTGAACTGGTACAGCGAGGCTGTGTCGTGAGGAAATAAAGTATAAGATATGTTGCAGAAAATAATTGAGTGTTGAGTGTTGTTTTGTTGAATGTTGAGTGTTCTGGTCGGGTAGGTAATCCCTTTCCAAAAAAAACACTCAACACTCAACACTCCCACCTACACGAGACGTTCCGGCGGGCAGGCAATATGTCAACACTCAAGTATTTTATAACTCCAGAAATGGATATCGGTAGTCCACCGGAGGCACGAATGTCTCCTTGATCGTTCGCAACGACACCCACCGGAGAAGATTTACTTTTGCTCCTGCTTTATCATTTGTACCGGAACCCCTTGCTCCACCGAATGGCTGCTGGCCAACGACAGCACCAGTGGGCTTATCGTTAATATAAAAGTTACCCGCTGCGTGAGTCAGTTTTTTGGTGGCCAGTTCAATAGCGTAACGATCTTTCGAAAAGATAGAACCCGTTAAAGCGTAAGGCGATGTATCATCCACCAGCTCAAGCGTCTGTTCGAAATTTTCTTCATGGTAAACGTATATCGTCAACACAGGCCCGAAGATCTCTTCACACATTGTGACCGACGAAGGATCCTTTGAGACAATTACGGTGGGCTCGATGAAGTAGCCTTTCGATTTGTCATACTTTCCACCGGCAATGATCTCGTTCAGCGGATTCTTCCTAGCGGTTTCAATATATCCTGTAATTGAATTAAAAGCTTTCTCATCGATCACGGCATTAATAAAGTTTCCGAAATCCTCAGTACCTCCCATCTTGAAAGTTTTCAAGTCTTCAAGAAGGAAACGTTTTACATCTTCCCATAAATTCGATGGAATATAACACCGCGATGCAGCCGAACACTTTTGCCCCTGAAATTCAAAAGCACCACGTGACATGGCCGTAGCGACTTCCTTGGCATTAGCGCTCTTGTGAGCTACAATAAAATCCTTTCCTCCTGTCTCGCCCACAATGCGCGGATATGATTTGTATTTCTGAATGTTCTGCCCGATCGTTTTCCACATCGACTGAAATACGCCAGTGCTGCCTGTAAAGTGAATTCCACCGAAGTCCCGGTGATTAAAGATCACATTGCCAACGGTTGGTCCATCTGCATAAATAAGGTTGATCACACCATCCGGTAGGCCGGCCTCTTTCAACGCAAGCATGATCACATTGGCAGCATAGACCTGTGAATTCGCTGGCTTCCACACTACCGTGTTTCCCATCATCGCCATGCTCGTTGGAAGGTTGCCAGCTATAGCTGTAAAGTTGAATGGCGTCAGCGCAAAAGTAAAACCTTCCAATGCACGATACTCCATCCTGTTCCAGACGCCCGGAGAAGACTCGGGTTGCTCACGGTATATCTGCGTCATGAAATGCACATTGAAGCGGAGAAAGTCAATCAATTCGCACGCCGAATCGATCTCCGCCTGATAAGCGTTTTTCGATTGCCCTAACATAGTCGCCGCGTTGATCTTATATCGATAAGGTCCAGCCAGCAGATCCGCTGCCTTCAGAAAGATACTGGCCCGATGTTCCCAGCCAAGATTTGTCCAAAGTGGCTTCGCTCCCATTGCAGCATCGATAGCCTGCTCCACGTGGCCACTATCGCCCTCGTGAAAATATCCAAGTATGTGTTTATGGTCATGTGGAGGGGAAAGAGGTTTTTTGTTTCCCGATCTCACTTCAGCGCCGCCTATATACATGGGCACATCAAGTACATTTCCCCGGGCCTCTGCTATGGCATTCTGTAATGCTGCACGCTCCTTACTTCCCGGAGCATAACTTAATACTGGTTCATTTCTTGGAATGGGAACCTCAAAAAATCCTTTAAGCATATTCAAAATAATTGAAACGTAAAATTAGAAATTACTTTAT
>DATHIE010000069.1:0-5563 GCA_035316905.1 Chryseolinea sp.
CTTGATGAGGCGATCATTTACGACCGCGACTTTGGGTATGATTATTTTGGATTCAAGACGCTGGAACGTTCTTACCTGATGAAGGTTGACGGTAAAGTAATAGAACGCCCCCAGCATTTACTCATGCGGGTGGCCGTTGGAATACATGGTGAAGACATTCCGGCAGCAATTGAAACATATACCCTGCTCTCCGAAAAATGGTTTACCCACGCAACACCTACGTTGTTCAATGCGGGTACTCCAAAGCCACAACTGTCTTCGTGTTTCCTCCTGACAATGAAGGACGACAGTATCGATGGAATATACGATACGCTGAAGCAATGCGCGAAGATCTCTCAATCAGCCGGAGGAATTGGCCTAAGCATTCACAATGTCCGCGCGAAAGGATCTTATATAAAGGGAACAGGCGGAACGTCCAATGGTATCGTGCCCATGTTGCGCAATTTCGACATGACAGCGAGGTACGTTGATCAGGGCGGAGGAAAAAGAAAAGGAAGCTTTGCAATATATCTTGAACCTTGGCACGCCGATGTCTTTGATTTCCTTGATCTGAAGAAGAATCACGGAAAGGAAGAAATGCGTGCCCGCGATCTTTTCTTCGCGGTATGGATTCCTGATCTTTTCATGAAGCGTGTAGAGAACAATGAAATGTGGTCTCTCTTCTGTCCTAACGAAGCACCAGGCCTTGCTGAGGTTTGGGGCGAGGATTTTGAACGCCTTTATGAGAAATACGAAAAAGAAGAAAAATACCGCAAGCAGATAAAGGCACAAGACCTTTGGTTTGAAATTCTTGAATCACAAATCGAAACAGGTACTCCATATATTCTCTATAAGGATGCTGCCAATAGAAAATCAAACCAAAAGAACCTCGGAACGATCAAGTCCAGTAACCTCTGTACAGAGATCATCGAGTATACCTCTGCTGATGAGGTTGCAGTTTGTAATCTCGCATCGATAGCTCTCCCGAAGTTTATTACTGAGGACGGCAAATTCGATCATCAGAAGCTTTATGAAATCACGAAAGTAGCAACGCGTAATTTGAACAAGGTAATAGATATCAACTATTACCCGGTAATTGAAGCACGCAATTCGAATATGCGCCATCGGCCAATTGGTCTTGGCGTGCAGGGCCTCGCTGATGCTTTCATTTTGTTGAGAATGCCTTTTGATTCTCCGGAAGCGCGCCGTCTCAATGAAGACATTTTCGAAACCATCTATTTCGGCGCGATGGAAGCGTCAATGGAGTTGTCTAAACAACTTGGTCCTTACGAGACGTTCAAAGGATCGCCAGTTTCAAAAGGTATCTTCCAGTTTGACATGTGGGGAGTTACTCCTTCGAGCGGGCGTTGGGATTGGGAACAACTTAAACGCGACGTTAAACAACACGGCGTTCGCAATTCACTATTGTTAGCACCAATGCCAACAGCATCAACGTCTCAGATACTTGGCAACAACGAATGTTTCGAACCATATACCTCCAATATCTATACCCGCAGAACGCTGTCAGGAGAGTTCATCATTGCGAACAAACACCTGATGAAGGATCTTATGAGCCTGGGACTATGGAGTGAGAGCATGCGTCAAAAATTGATCGGTGCAAACGGCTCGATACAATCAATCCCTGAGATTCCCCAGCACATAAAGGATATCTACAGGACTGTATGGGAGATATCTCAAAAATCAATCATCGATATGTCGGCCGACAGAGGAGCATACATCTGTCAGTCACAAAGTCTGAATATTCACATTACGAATCCAAACTTTGGCAAACTGACTTCGATGCACTTTTACGCATGGAAGAAAGGATTGAAGACTGGAATGTATTATCTGCGTTCTACTGCGGCTGCGGATGCGATCAAATTCACACTTGATAAGGTTACAGTCCAACAAACGACAGAAGTGGAAGTTGCTCTGGCTACGGAAGCAGTCAACGCTAACATGCCCCTATCGCCAGCAGCGGCCGAAGCGCAACAGACGATTCGTTATGAGGATGTTTCCGATTATGAGCAGAAGCGTGCCGACATGGCATGTTCATTGGATAATCCAGATGCATGCGAGGCATGCGGAAGCTAGGTTAATAGTTAAAAGATTGATGGAGGCTGCCAGATAATGGTAGCCTCTTTTCATTTGCGAGCTTCTTAGAATTTGTCTGCTGCAGCAGAAGCAAATGACATCTTGTAACGCTCCGGTATTGAATCGCTCAAGAGCGAACCAACTGGAATTGACGGATATATTTGCTCAAGCGTAAGGACCTCATTCATGAACACGCGCCGGTTAATCTGATGTCGATTCAATTTGCTAGGGTTATCTATTCCCGATGCTGCCATCAGCTCGACGAAACTTTCCATGGTATTTTTATGGAAGTTTGCAACACGTACTTTTTTGTCGTCGATCACAAGCCCCTTCATCAGAGTCTGGTCTTGAGTTGCAACACCAGTAGGACAGGTATTCTTGTTACACTCAAGTGCCTGAATGCATCCTAACGCCATCATCATTGCCCTGGCGCTGTTACACAAGTCGGCTCCCAGTGCAATAGATCGAAGGATCCCAAAGCCGGTAAGGATTTTTCCCGACGCGTCGATTTTAATGTGCTGGCGGATATTAAAGCCCGTGAGTATGTTGTCTACGAATGCAAGGCCATCTTGCAGAGGCATGCCTACAAAATTCGAGAATTCAGGTGGCGCTGCTCCAGTACCACCCTCACCCCCATCGACCGTAATAAAATCAGGGTAGGTATCCATTTCCACCATGGCTTTACAAACGGAGATGAATTCGCTCTTGCGTCCAACGCACAGTTTGAATCCGACTGGTTTTCCACCTGAGAGGTCTCTCAGCTTTTGCAGGAATGCTATCATTTCCTTAGGAGTTGAGAACGCGCTATGGAAGGGAGGTGAAAAAACAGTCGTTCCCGGCTTCACCAGACGGATCGCCGCGACTTCGGGCGTGTTTTTCTTTGCCGGAAGAATTCCTCCATGGCCGGGTTTCGCGCCCTGCGACAACTTCAACTCTATCATCTTTACTTCGGGTCGTGTGGCGTTCTTTACAAATGCGTCCGGAGAAAATCTTCCCTCCTCATCGCGTGCACCAAAGTAGCCAGTTCCAATCTGCCAGATTATGTCGCCGCCGTGTCTGAGGTGATAGGGGCTGAGACCTCCTTCTCCGGTGTTGTGTGCAAATCCTCCGATCTTCGCTCCCCCATTCAATGCTTCCACCGCGTGACTACTTAAGGAACCAAAACTCATAGCAGAAATATTCAATATGCTGGCTTTATACGGCTGCTTACAATCCTTATTACCTATCAATACACGTGGATGATGTTCAATTGTATGAAAGTCCAGGGGTACAATTGAATGACTCATCCATTCGTATCCTTCGGCATACACATTGAGTTGTGTTCCAAAGGGAGTTGTATCAATTTGTTTTTTTGCCCGTTGATAAATCACCGACCGATCGTTCCTGTTAATGGGTGATCCATCGGTGTCAGATTCAACAAAGTATTGCTGAATCTTCGGACGGAACTCTTCAAACACATATCGCAGCCTTCCTAACAAAGGAAAATTGCGTCTTATAGATTGCTGTTTTTGAACAATGTCCGCAACGCCCATATAGATTAAAGGGACCACCAGAAGAAGAGCAAAAAGGGCATTGATCCAAAAGTAGGCCCACACTAAAATAAGCAGCACCGTTACGACGCTGATAATTATGAATTTTTGTCTCATGGAATGATTGGATAGTACTCAAATATAATAAAATCAGATTCGCCTGGTAGCGACACCTATCTATTGGTTTCCCTATTGAGAAATGAATTTTTTAATTGTAGAGTATGAACGATGGAGCTCTTACAAAGCTTCCGCTATACTTAAGTCTGAGGTTGCTTATAATACTCACTCTGAAATGGCTCATGTCTTCCACAGTTCTTGGGTAATAGAAGCATTTCAATTCGATCGTTCCAAACACAAGGTTTTCGTTACGTGTTCGGATTCCTGCACCCAATCCAAGATAGGGAAAGTCGTAAAAGATCAGTTTGCCTTGCTCCGCAATAAATGCAAGGTCTGTTATAACGATCGGAGCTACCTTAAAGCCCAAAAGTTTCCATTTGGTATAGAAGAGCATTTCATATCTTCCATGTAAACGTTTTGTTCCGAGAAGACTATCGGCCACGAACCCTTCAATACCAAAGGTGTTGTTGATGTCCAACAGTGTATTCGTTTTCTGGTTGAAGACATACGTGAAGTCGATGTCAAAGGATCTGCGGACCATAACCCTTTTATGATACTTAAGCTTGCTAAATAAGCGCCCATAGAGCAGAATCGTAGCGTCCTGCAACTGGTCGTTATACGGAAAAGCACCCGTACGAATTCCGAATGTGTAAAAGTTGCCTTTCCGGTGAACAAAGGATTTTTCAGCGTCGACTCCAAAGTAAGGTCGCTGTCTACCCATTAATCGTTGCCATCCGGCGATGAGTGCAGTGTTATGTCCATAGGGCACGTCTTCCGTTCGGCCAAATCCATAGACATATTGAGTTTTGTAAAAATCCTGTTTGAAGAATGTAAACGAACCCAGAAAACTCGTGCGGCTATTGTATAACGGATTCAGTTGGTCATAGGGCCGTTCTGGTCTTGTCTGAAATTGTTGTTCAAAAAAACGGGCGCTGATGAAATAACGGCGTCGATCTTCGTCCGCTACCTTAATTCGAATGTTGTATCCCATCCATACATCAACTACATAGTAGCCGTAGTTTCTAAAGATCGAATCAGGGTCGCTATAAAGGTTCCGGGACCAGTTCTTGCTAAGCTCGATTCCTCCCGCCGTTCGTGAATACGGAGAAACCAACGGTTTATCTAGTCTAAAATAGTACGCCTGCTCCTCCTGATCGCCGTAGCTGCTTCCTGTATTTAATTGTGTATAACCCATCGTCAAATTGGCCAAGCTGCCAAACACACTACTTTTCCTGTAATAAAATTCCTGAGTGTAATCGGGTTTGCGATCTGGATCGTAGTAACCGTTGTACTGCAACCGTTGGCCCATACCAAGAACGTTGACATCATACAGTCTGAATCTAAAACCATCTGATCCCCTCGGGCTTATTCTTCCTCCAATGCTGAATACGTCACGAGTCAGGATCAGGACATCTACCGAATCTTCAGTGGTTGTCAACGGTATAACAAATATCCTGGCATCGAGAATAAAATCAAGATCGCGAAGAAACCTCTCGTTGTCCGCAAGCTTGTAAGGATTCAACGGTTTCTTTTCCTGGAAGAAAATATGATCTCTAATCACCCATTCCTTCGAATTCACGTGAAGTGCATTCCCGATTTTCGCCATCCTGCTCCTAATGTCGGTTGCAGTATCGGTCATGACCTTCTCAAATCCGATGTGATTTACGATGATCTTGCGTATTATCTTTCCATCATAGGGTAAAAATGCCTCTTCACTCTTTGTATTAGGAACTTCGGCGGGCTGCTTGCGGGTAACTGATTTTAGCAACTCCTGTGACACCTTACTGTCTTTGAGCGCGTCAACAATGTTCCTACTAGTATCAGACTTCTCGGTATTTTGGGCA
>DATHIE010000070.1:0-2689 GCA_035316905.1 Chryseolinea sp.
CGCTGCCTTTGATGTCTACATGATGAGCTCTGTCTTTGAGGGACTACCTGTCGCCCTACTCGAAGCAATGGCGATGCGGTGTCCTGTCATCGCTACGAATGCGGGTGGAATTAAAGAACTAATCCGTCATGAAGTAGATGGCCTGCTGTGTACAGTTGAAGAGCCTGAGAAGCTAGTGGCGAATGCGTATGCGTTGTTGCAGGATGAGAGCATGCGGACGAAATATGGAGACCAGGCGAGAAAGCGGGTTATCGACGAATTCAGCTTGAACAAGATGGTGACGGAGTTAGAGAACGTTTATTCGTCATTGCACGCTTGAGTGGAGAAGTCCTTCGAACATCCAATCCATTTTTAGAATTCAAAACGCAAGGATCCCCAATACTCCCGTTGTTACGATTCCCAGGCAATGACCAGTTCTTAGTATATTGCGACATTCCAAACGACGAATAGTGTATGGAAATATGTGAAGCAACGGAATCAGATATACCCGAAATAGTTAATTTACTAAAGGTAAGCCTGGGGGAAAGCCTGATGCCTAAATCTGAACACTATTGGCGTTGGAAGCACCTTGAAAACCCATTTGGAACCTCACCAGTACTGCTCTGTAGGGAAGGTAAGGAGTTGATAGGAGTTCGTGCGTTTATGCGTTGGGAGTGGGTTTATCAAGGCCAGATATACCAAGCCCTACGCGCAGTCGATACCGCTACTCATCCCGATCATCAAGGTAAAGGAATATTTAAGAAACTGACCTTAGCCCTGGCTGACCAGTGTACCAAGGGGGGTGATCACTTTATATTTAATACGCCGAACAAACAAAGCAAACCAGGGTATTTGAAAATGGGATGGGAAGAGGTTGCAAGGCTTCCGATACGGATCAGCATACACAAACCCTTCGGCATGGTGATGAATTTCATCTCCACAGTACCTAACGAAATTGAAATCGAATCTAAAAGTTCTTCTTATTATCTTGGCCATGCCAGACTCAGCGATTTGATAAAGGACCATCACCGGCAAATGAAGAAAATGACAACCAGAACCTCAGTGCCTTACCTTGTCTGGCGGTATATGAGAGTTCCAGTAGCCAGTTACGTTGCCATCGGCGAAGAGAAGGGAGCCGAACTGACGGGTTTGATCATCGGAAGGATCAAGGAAACTCGCTTCGGCAGAGAGCTAAGAATCACAGATCATTTTCTAAATGAAAATAGCAACGGAAGGGAACTGATGCAGAACGTCAAAGGAAAAATAAAAGAATGGAATATTGACTTTACGACGCTGACAGGCACCGCCTCCCCTTATACGCAAAAATTGCTTCAGTTTAAGGTTAAGGCAGGTCCAATGGTTACGATTCGATCGTTAAGCATGCTCGATCTGCAAATGTTACGGGAGTTCAACCAATGGTCGCCTTCACTGGGTGATCTTGAATTGTTCTGATCTATGTTCAATGGCATATTAGTCATAATACTGACAGGTTTCATCTCATTTTCAATGATAGGTTCATTGAAAAAAAGGTATCCGACCATTAACGATCGGCTTCTCCGGCAATTGTTTTTTTATCACCTGGCTCTGGCTCTTGTTTACTATTTGTACGCATTATTTAATCCGTCTGACTCTCACTACTATTTCACAAAGGTGACGACCAATTATAGAGGAGAGGATTGGGCTAGCTATTACGGTACCAGTACCATATTTATCGAATTTATCGGGTACCCTTTCATAAAATTCTTTGCGTTCACCTATGAAGGAATTATGGCTCTGTTCGCCTTCTTTGGGTTTGTCGGTTTCATATATTTTTACATTTTTTTCAAGGAGAACCTTCGTTTCAGTCATTCCATTTTCGGATTTGACATGCTGACCTTGATATTCTTTTTGCCCAATCTTCATTTTTGGTCGTCTTCGTTTGGAAAAGGATCCTTGATATTTATGGCGATTGGATTATTCTATTACGGAATTAGCAATGTCAGGACGCGGTGGATTGCAATTTTCATCAGCGGCGTCATTATATATCACGTTCGACCACACATCATGCTGGTAATGTTGATATCGTCGGCAATCGGGTTTGTTTTTTCCACCAAAGGTATCTCCATCTCGCTGAGGGTTGCCTTCCTGATTGGCGTGTCCGTCGCTTTTTATTTTATCTATCGCGATGTGTTTGCGATGGTCGGCATTAATGAAGAAGAATTTGCTTCGCAGGGATTGGACTTGACTCACCGCGCATCCGAGCTTACTAAAGCAACCTCTGGAATCGATATTGCAAGTTACAACTTACCGTTTCAGGTATTCACATTCCTGTACCGGCCGTTGTTTTTTGACGCGCCGGGTGTTTTAGGCTTGATCGTCTCGTTTGAAAATGTATTTTATTTGTTTATCACATTAAAATTATTGAGTCTAAGGGGTGTTGGCTATTTGATCAGATCAAATTTCAGGGTGAAGACCGCATTCGTTAGTTTCCTGACAGTTACAATTGCATTGGCTCAAATTGCAGGTAACCTTGGTCTCGCTATGCGGCAGAAAAGTCAGGTGATGATCCTTTTCCTGTTCGTTATTATTTCATTTCTCGACAACGAAAAACTGATCAAATACCGACATGCAATGTGGCAGCAGGCTCGCCGGCAAAGACTATCGAAATTACAGAAGGAAGAAACGGTATGAGCCCCCCCCCGATCTTCACCGTCTCCCTCGACTTCGAGCT
>DATHIE010000071.1:0-5316 GCA_035316905.1 Chryseolinea sp.
GCTCGGCTATTCAATGCAACCCTATCGTTGTTAATGGTAAGATGTACGTTACATCTCCCAAGCTGAAGCTGATAGCACTCGATGCTTCAACTGGAAGTGAGCTATGGAAATTTGATCCGTTCGACAGTATTGAAGCGACCGGAGTCAATCGTGGTGTTACCTATTGGGAGGAAAACACTGATAAAAGAATTTATTTCTCTGCTGGCCCTTATCTCTATGCTGTTAACGCTGACGACGGAACTCTAGTCTTATCCTTTGGCAATAAGGGAAAGGTGGATCTGCGTGAAGGATTAGGGAGAGAGTCGTCAAAACTTGCCGTATGGGCAACAACGCCGGGCGTTATTTATAAAGGACTACTTATCCAGGGTACTGCATTAGGCGAAGGCTACGATGCTGCTCCCGGATTTATAAGGGCCTATGATGTAAAGACCGGAAAGATTATTTGGACATTTCACACCATTCCCCAGCCTGGTGAATTCGGATACGACACCTGGTCAGAAAATGCATACAAGGAAGTAGGTGGTACCAACAATTGGGCTGGAATGAGCCTTGATGAAAAGCGTGGGATCGTCTATGCACCCACTGGATCACCAGCTTTCGACTTTTATGGTGGTAATCGCAAGGGCAAAAATCTCTTCGGCAATTGCTTGCTTGCAATCGACGCGGGTACTGGAAAACTAAAGTGGCATTATCAACTGGTTCATCATGATCTGTGGGATTATGACCTGCCAGCACCGCCAAACCTTTTCACCATGCAACTTGACGGAAAAAAAATCGATGCCGTGGCACAGGTAACGAAGATGGGGATGGTATTTGTATTTGACCGCGAAACAGGCGAACCAATTTTTCCGATTGAAGAAAGACCTGTTCCTTCGTCAAGTCTGCTAGGCGAAGAAGTCTGGCCGACACAACCTTTTCCAACGAAGCCTGTTCCATTTGTCCGACATGTTCTTTCAGAAAATGACATTACTGATATTACACCGGAGTCAACCGCTTTTATAAAGGAGAAGCTCAACGGTGCAAAGATTGGGACCATATATAACCCACCCGGAACTGAAGGTGTTCTTCAATTTCCTGGAACGCGAGGCGGCGCAGAGTGGGGAGGTGCGTCAGTCGATCCGCAGCATGGCATCATGTACGTCAATGCGAACGAGATAGCTATGCTAATTAAGATGAAACAGTTGGACATCAACGAGGAGGAAACAGAGTTAGCAGCGTTGGGTCAACGGGTTTATACTCTTAATAACTGTACCATGTGCCACGGTGCAGACAGGGCGGGAACAAATGTGTTTCCGAATCTCAAAGATCTTGCAAAACGGACCAATGAAAAACAGGTAGCCACCCTGTTGAAATCGGGCAAGGGACAAATGCCTGCATTTCCCAATCTTTCCGACAAGGAACTTGACGGGTTGATTGCATTTCTTTTTGCGAAAACTACCAACGCGGCAACTAAACCCGAATCAAAAGAGGTCTCTAAAGGATCCACATACCGTTATGTTCACGATGGATGGAACGTGTTGCTGGATCAATCCGGCTATCCAGGATTGAAGCCTCCGTGGGGAACGCTTAATGCCATCGACCTAAATAAAGGAGAGATTCTTTGGCAAGTTCCACTTGGAGAATATCCTGAATTGACGCAGAAGGGAATACCCACAACCGGCACACATAACCTTGGGGGCCCAGCAGTAACAGCCGGCGGTCTTGTGTTTATCGGAGCAACGAAAGATGAAAACTTCCGGGCATTCGATAAGGCGACAGGAAAGATCGTCTGGACTTACAAACTGCCAGCAGGCGGATACGCCACTCCGAGTGTTTACGAAATTGCGGGTAAGCAGTACGTTGTAATCGCCGCCGGAGGTGGAGGGAAAGTCGGCTCACCCTCCGGCGATGCTTACGTGGCGTTCACATTGAAAGACTAATAAAATCAGCTCTTACTCTGAAGGATCTGGGCAGCGTGCTCCTTAGTATCAACCTTATCCACAATGTCGGTGATGACGCCGTTGCTATCAATAATGAATGTTGTTCGGGCTGTTCCCATGAATTTCTTTCCGTCGCGTTCCTTCTCTACCCAAACGCCGTATTTCTGTGTTATTGACTTATCGGTGTCGGCGATCAATGTGAATGGAAGATTATATTTTTCTCTGAATTCGCGGTGGGATGCTTCATCATCCGTGCTAACGCCGAGAATTGTGTATCCTTCCGCTGTAAGCTTGTCCATGTTGTCACGAAGGTTACATGCTTGCGCTGTACAGCCAGGAGTTTGATCTTTCGGATAGAAATACAGGACCACTTTCTTCCCTTTCAAATCGGAAAGGCTGATCTTTTTTCCATCCTGGTCTTTACCCGTAAAGTCTGGAGCTTTATCACCGATCTTAAGTGCTAATTGACCGTATACTGTTGTCAGACCGACTGCGGCGAGGCAACAAAGGATTAAAAGGAGTTTCATATAATATTAGTTGGGGTTATAAAATTGTTCGTTACTGTTCGTGGTGTGTAAGTAGAGTGTGTGCCATTTCGCGCCGATGATGGATTTGCGAAATCTAACTCGTGCCCAGTGGCGCGGATTCTGGTGTGCGCCCAGCCTAAAGGCTGGGGTTATTAATCAAATCAGCGTACTTAATTTGACTTGGTGCATTCCACAGGAATACACAAACCAAAATTAACCTTTAAATTTATACAGTATCCCTCACAAATTACAGGGAAGGGACGTTTTTGTCCGTCTTATAGGTGAAGCGTTTACATGAAAGGAAAGCTAGATTTTTCAAAGGACGGGGACGCATTCGGAATTCTTGAATTTTAGATCACATACCTCTAAATAGTAACGTAACAATCCACTACCATGCAAGCCAACAGACGCAAATTCATAAAACAATCCCTCACGACAGCGGCCGGGCTCGCTGCAAGCGCAATTCCAGGCCACGCAGAAGCCGCTTATGCGCTATCAAATCGCCCCGTGTACAGTGAACAAAGATCAAAACCTGCATCGAGACCCACTGCTTCCATAAAGTTTTCTGTCGTCGGGCTCAACCATGGTCATATCTATGGACAAACAGAAGCAGTGATCCGCGGTGGCGGTGAGTTGGTATCATTCTACGCGAAGGAACCGGACCTTGCGGCAGCATTTACAAAAAGGTATCCGAACGCGAAACTTGCAAAAAGCGAAAAAGAGATCCTCGAGGACAAGTCCATTCAATTGGTAGTCAGTGCATCGATTCCCATTGATCGCGCGCCCCTGGGTATTGAAGTCATGAAGCATGGCAAAGATTTTATGGTTGACAAGCCCGGCATTATCACACTGAAACAACTTGAAGAAGTACGAAAAGTGCAGAAGGAAACAAAAAGAATCTACTCCATCATGTACAGCGAGCGGCTTGAGAATAGGGCTACCGTTAAGGCCGGCGAGCTTATAAAAGAAGGAGCTATCGGAAAAGTGATACAGACGATCGGCCTGGGCCCGCACCGTATGAACATTAAATCTCGTCCAGAATGGTTTTTCAAGAACAACTTGTATGGAGGAATCCTCTGTGACATCGGATCACATCAGTTCGACCAGTTCCTGTTTTTTACAGGCTCCACACAGGCATCCATAGTAGCCTCACAGGTTGGGAACGTACACTATCCACAATATCCCGAATTTGAGGATTTTGGAGATGTGATGCTTCGCGGCAACGAGGGGGCTGGATACGTTCGTGTCGATTGGTTTACTCCCGATGGACTTAACACCTGGGGCGATGGTCGACTTACTATCCTGGGAACCGATGGATTTATCGAACTCCGCAAGAACTGTGATATTGGAGGACGTGAGGGAGGTAATCACCTTTTCCTTGTCAATCAAAAAGAAACCCGGTACGTCGACTGCAAAGAAGTGCAATTAACATTTGGTGAACAACTCGTGAGTGACGTTGTCAATCGCACTGAAACGGCGATGAGCCAGACGCATTGCTTCCTCGCCACAGAACTTGCTCTTCAATCGCAGAAGCAAGCGCAGAAGCTGACTATTAAGAAGTGAGGGAAATAGTTAATGGTAGGTAGTTGTAGGTAGTTGTAGGTAGTTGTAGGTAGTAAGTAGTAAGTAGTAAGTAGTAAGTAGTAAGTAGTAAGTAGTAAGTAGTCAATGTCCAATTTCCAATGTCGAATGACGCGGGACAGTAATTAACGATTAACGATTAACGGATAACGGCTAGCCAAACTCGGGACCGAGAATAGCAAACTGGTGTTCCGTTTTTCCGGGCCATTTGTTGTCGCCGAGAAACATTCTCATGAATGGTCGCTGTTCGGCGAAACTATTCTGTTCCAACCACAAGAGCCATGACCTCGAACGATGCGGAGCATCGATTATCGCGGACTTGCCGGAACATTTTGTCAGCATGGCGGAAACCAGTTCTTTTGCAATTGATTCTTCACGCGCAACAACGGGACCGATATGCGTATAATTGTACCCGTGCCGCCCGAAACAATATCCGATGATCTTGCCGCCTTTTTCATGCGCATACGCAAGCTCTGGTGCGCCTTTCCACATCCATTCGAGAACCTTGTCCCTTTTTGCACCAAAGACCTTGCGGTCATACTCGAATATTCCAGGAAGGTCTTCCTCTATAACAGGTCGTACAGATGTTTCAATTGAAGTCTTTGGGGGGATAGAAGTGCATTGCATCCGGCTGAGATAATATTCATCTCTGAAATCAAGCTTGAGATATACTTCCCTGCCGGCGGGCGTTGCATCAAGCTTGACTGTGTTTTCATATTGCAGTATCCGCAATGATTCTTTCAGCAAGTTAATACCTATCCCCTGCCTTCGTTTAGCGGGATCCACGAGCACCATTCCGATCCAGCTGAAATGGTCCTCATATCGAACTGTAGTAACAGTACCAACTACGTTGCCCGAATCGTCTACTGCGACACGGCAGCCCCCCGGACTTAACTTTAAGAAAAGCTCCCAATCTCCCGAAAGCTGGTTCCAGTTCGCCGAGCGACAAAGAGAAAGTCCTGCTGGAATATCATCACTTCGCATGGTGCGAAAGGTGATCATGTAGTTTCCTTCCGACGAGGAAGCATTGAAATAGCTATTGTACCAATGACAGCTAAAACGATAAGGGCGGCAAAACCATTAGCGTAACTTCCACTCTGGTCGCGAAGACGCGCGGCCAGCATAGGTGCAAAGGCTTCAGCTAATCCATCGACGGTAATAACCAATCCCATAACACGACCCATCACCTTCACGCCGAACAATTCAGCGGCCATCAAAGGGATGATCATGTAATCACCACCAAGAGCGACGCCAAAAATAAAAGCAAACACATAAATAACGCCAGGGGT
>DATHIE010000072.1:0-20560 GCA_035316905.1 Chryseolinea sp.
CGATGGAAATCAAGGAAAGAACTACACCCCTGGAGTTCCTTCTGTGCTGCCAGATGCATTCAGGCTGGATTTTCCAGAATCAGAGGAAGTAGTTTTCATGTCGTACCGTGCCGGAAGTATGGTTACGATTCCTCAGCCGACAGGTGAGCCTAAGCGGTACACCGAAGAAGCAGGCGTAGTATTTACACAATCCAACTTCTTCAAAGTGTTTGATCGCAGTATCCTTATCGGAGATAAGACTGGCGGTCTTGATGATCCAAACGAAGCCATTATATCAAAGCGATGGGCGCTGAAGTATTTTGATAAAGAGGATGTGGTCGGAGAGGTCGTCAAGTTTGATACGAATGAATACAAGATCACAGCAGTAATGGCTGATTTTCCTCAGAACACAGACTTTCCGTTTGATCTCATGTTATCGTATCCAACAGTTAAAAAGGGAACGGAAGCGAATGGATGGAATAGCATATGGAGCGATGAACAATGTTATTTTTTATTGAAAGAGGGCGAAGAAATTTCGAAGGTTGAAAGCCGGATGGGTGCATTCACTGAAAAGTATATCGGGGATGATAATCCGAACAATGCATTCTTTTCCATTCAGCCACTATCCGAACTGCATTTTGATGATCGATTTAGCACATTTACGTATAACACGATTGAAAGGAGCATGCTCGTTACTTTTGGTGTTATCGCTTTGATTCTGATTATAACGGCCTGTATTAATTTTATTAATCTCGCGACAGCTGAGGCAATCAAAAGATCCAAAGAAGTCGGCATACGTAAGTCCTTGGGGGGAACCAGGCGGCAACTCATTGGCCAATTCCTTGGAGAAACAGCACTTATTACAGTTATGTCAATGCTGGCTTCACTTGCACTAGCTCAGCTTGCTCTGACGATTCTTAATCCGTTCCTGGAACTACAATTGTCGTTAGGTCTTGCAAGTGATTGGACCCTCTGGATTTTTCTTACAGCATCGGCGGTAGTGATTGCATTACTTTCAGGGTTATATCCGGCATTTATTGTTTCCGGTTTTAATCCCGTTCTCGCCTTAAAAAATCTTGCTACGAACAAAACTTCTTCAGGTTATATTCTTCGCCGTGCACTCGTAGTGACTCAGTTTTTTATCTCACAATTCTTTATTATAGGTACGCTGGTGGTAATTAGCCAGATGAAATACTTCCTCAACAAAGACCTTGGGTTTAAAAAGGACGCTATTATCGTTGTGCCAATTCCCGAACGTGAAGATCCCACCAAAGAAGATAAAGCCGGCAAAATGAGAACGCTGCGTGACGAAATGTTAAGAATGTCAGGAGTGGCAAACGCAAGTTTAAACAGCGCACCACCTTCGTCTGGCAATGTTTCAGGGACGCATTTTACAGTGGAAGGGAAAGAAGATGACTTCAGAACTCAGGTGAAGCAGATCGACGGAAATTATCTTGAAGTGTTTGAATTAAAAATTGTCGCGGGTCAGAATATCGAAGACGGCGATACCGCGAAAGGGTTTCTTGTAAACGAAAAGCTTGCTCGCACAGCTGGATTTGAGCCGCAGGAAATGGTTGGAAAGACGATTGAAATGTGGGGCAAAAAACTGCCCGTTGTTGGTATCGTGAAAGACTTTCATACGATGTCCTTACGTGAACCTATTGAGGCCACCCTTATGATGAATCGGTTGCGTGGATACGAAACATTGACTCTCCAGGTCAATCCAAATCAAATCAAGACTGTCATAGACAAACTAAAATCTTCCTGGGAGGCAGCATATCCGGAGCACATTTTTGAATACGAGTTTCTGGATCAACAAATAGAGGAATTTTATGAAGGTGAACAGAAGATGTCAACATTGCTCGGCGTGTTTTCGTCCATAGCAATTTTTATTGGATGCCTTGGCCTTTTCGGACTAGCGACGTTCATGGCGAACCAGAAGACAAAAGAAATTGGGGTGCGCAAAGTGCTCGGCGCATCTGTTGAAAGTATCGTGTTACTTTTTTCGAAAGAATACTTGCGACTTATCCTCATTGGATTTTTCCTGGCGGCGCCGCTGTCGTGGTATGTTATGAACAAGTTTCTTGATGAATTTGCGTATAAGATCAAGATAGGTCCGGAAATTTTCCTGATAGGATTAGCGGCGACGCTCTTCATAGCAATGTTCACGGTCGGATATAGATCGCTTAAAGCGGCTTTAGTGAATCCGTCTAATTCACTTCGTTCTGAATAAAGAGAAACCACTACTAATATCTATTTTCTGCATAGAGATCCCTTTGGAAGACGTCCGAAGGGATTTCGTTTTTTATGAGTGCAATTCATTCGGTGTGGAATGCACGTTCCGGATCGGTAAAAAATAATCTATATTTCCGCGTCAAGTTTAATACCTATGAAGAAAATCTTTATCGCGATCCCGTTGGTGACGTTTGCTATTGCTGCTTTTTGCCAAGTCCCGCTCAAACCTTCTGATGTTAATAAAGTTAAGTACGTTGATGATCCCGAAGTATCCCCGGACGGAAAGTGGGTCGCCTATATACTCTCTGAAGCAGATACGGCGGAGGACAAATACGATGAAGATATCTGGATGACCGCAACGGACGGAAGCGGGTCTGTTCAACTGACTTATTCTGAAGAGGATGAGACACAACCCAAATGGAGTCCCGATAACAAGTGGATTTCGTTTCTTTCAGGACGCCATAAAGCAAAAGAGAAAACACAATTCTGGCTGATGGATCGTCGAGGCGGTGAAGCAAAACAGGTGACTGAATTAAAGGTCAGCATAAGTGATTATGAATGGAGTCCTGATTCTAAGAAGGTGCTCTTCACAATCAAGGACCAGGAAGTAAGGCCTGATAGTCTCAAGGATCATCCGGCCAAGCCTTATGTAATCGACCGTTATCAATTTAAAGCCGACATTACCGGATACCTTGAGCACAAGTATTCACACCTCTATTTGTTTGATCTCGAGACCAAAAAGCTTGATACACTAACGAAGGGAAATTACAATCATAGTGACGCCGCGTGGTCACCTGACGGGAAGTACATTGCGTATACGAGTAACCGTACTGATGACCCGGACCGGAATACTAATTCTGATATTTTTATAATCGAAGCAAAGCCGAAAGCCAAACCCCGGCAACTTACAACCTGGGCTGACTTTGACCGGAATCCGGAATGGAGTCCTGACGGAAAGTCCATTGCCTACCTGCGATCAATTTCGCCAGAGTGGGATGCGTATGATGAGCCTCACCTTGCAGTTGTATCGATCAATGGCGGAGAGCCTCGCATACTCACAAAAGACCTGGATCGTCCTGTAACAAATCCTAAGTGGTCAAAGGATGGCAGCACAATACTCGCTTTGATTGAGGATGACAGGCAACGGTACGTGATGTCATTCGACGTGGCGTCGGGTAAATACATTAAGGTCTCAGAAGGAGACAGGAGTGTAACAATAGTCAGACCGTTGGACCAGAACAAGTCGGTTGTGTTAATGAGTGAGACAAAAAAACTTCCGGAGATATATGTCCTTGAAAACAAGTCATTCAAAAATCTTACTAACCACAACGATAAATTCCTGAAGTCAATGTCTTTCGCTGCGCACGAGGGTTTCACATTCAAGGATCGGGATGGAATAGAGGTAGGCGGCATATTGTATTGGCCGGCGGGAAAAGCAAAAACAGAAAAACTTCCATTAGTACTTTGGATACACGGCGGACCTGTAGCGCAGGACGAATATGAATTCGACATGACGATACAAATGATCGCAGCGCGAGGATATGCTGTGGCTGCAATCAATTATCGTGGAAGCAACGGAAGAGGTTATCCTTTTGCACGGGCCATCTTCGGTGATTGGGGTAATAAGGAAGTAGTGGATCTGATCGACGGTGTTAACTACTTGATCAAGAAAGGAGCAGTGGACGCCAACAGGCTTGGTATCGGAGGATGGAGTTACCGCGGAATATTAACGGATTACGTAACTGCGACTGATTCAAGATTCAAGGCAGCGGCCAGCGGAGCCGGGAGTGCATTACAGATTACAATGTACGGCACGGATCAATACGTGCAACAATACGAAATGGAGTTGGGTGTTCCCTGGAAAAATATGGACAAGTGGATGAAACTATCTTATCCTTTCATGAACATTGAAAAGATAAAGACACCAACCTTATACATGGTGGGAGAAATGGATTACAACGTGCCGGCTGCCGGAAGCGAGCAGATGTATCAGGCGTTGCGGTCGTTGGGGGTACCGACACAATTGGTTATTTATCCGAAACAGAATCACGGCTTGACGGTTCCGAGTTATTGGAAGGACAGGTATCAGCGTTATGCGGATTGGTTTGGGAAGTATTTGAAGTAAGAGGTAACGGCAATGTGATGGACGCTAAAACGGGATCAAGGCTCAGTGGGTATTTTATCGTCACAGGAATGATAATATTTCAATTGTCTTGTAAACAGAAAAGTCATTCCAATGGAACAATGAGGGAAGTAAGCCGTGATTCGCTATCGATAATCTCTCAATCTGGAAGGCAGACACTTTGGGGTGTTTACTCTTAAGAGACCCTCGTAAAATTGTTCGTGTGATTGCACAGAAAAATCTTATTGGAAAAGATTCGATATTAATCAAGTAGTATTTAGGCGAACCAAATCAAGTAATGTTTTTTAAGAATGAAAAATATTATACGTATTGGCTGGACTGCATAGGCGAAAAGAAAATAAGTTACAGTAATTTTTACTGCTACTTCAGGAGCGATACACTGTATTCTTACCGACATTCGATATATTAATCTGACGCTTGCAGGGTAACAACAAAAGAGGCCGCCCCTTTCGGAGACAGCCTCTCTACCTTAAAATTATCAATCTATAACTACTACTACGTCTTACTTCTTATTGTCATTCACTTCTTCGTACTCAACATCCGATACATTGTTACCATCGGAAGAAGAACCGGTGCCTGCATTCTCTGAAGGACCACCTGCATTAGCACCAGGGTTAGCTGAAGCTCCACCACCCGAAGCTGCATACATCTCAGCAGATGCTGCCTGCCATGCGGTGTTGAGCGCATTAGTTGCATTGTCGATGCCAGCGATATCCTGAGCCTTATGCGCTGTTCTCAGTTGTTCAAGCGCGCTGTTGATAGCGGTCTTGTTTCCTTCTGAGAGCTTGTCGCCGTATTCCTTCAACTGCTTTTCAGTCTGGAATATCATCGTGTCGGCCTGATTGATCTTTTCAACAGTCTCCTTCGCCTTGCGATCGCTGTCAGCATTCGCCTGTGCTTCCTGCTTCATCTTTTGGATCTCTGCATCAGTCAATCCGGAAGAAGCCTCAATTCTAATCTTCTGCTCTTTACCAGTTCCTTTATCTTTTGCAGATACGTGAAGGATACCGTTGGCGTCGATGTCAAATGTTACTTCAACTTGTGGCATACCACGAGGTGCCGGTGGAATTCCATCAAGGTGGAACCTTCCGATCGTCCTGTTGTCTTTTGCCATCGGGCGCTCTCCTTGCAGTACGTGTATCTCTACTGAAGGCTGATTGTCCGACGCAGTCGAGAACACTTCTGATTTCTTAGAAGGAATAGTCGTGTTCGATTCGATCAACTTTGTGAATACACCTCCAAGTGTTTCGATACCCAGTGAAAGCGGCGTTACATCAAGCAACAACACATCCTTTACTTCACCAGTCAATACACCACCCTGGATTGCAGCTCCAACAGCTACGACTTCATCCGGGTTAACACCTTTCGATGGTTTCTTTCCAAAGAACTTTTCAACTTCATCCACGATCCGCGGGATACGTGTTGAACCTCCCACAAGAATTACTTCATCGATCTGCGATACATTAACTCCTGCATCTGCTACTGCTTTGCGGCATGGCTCCAGCGTTCTGCGGATGAGATCATCCACCAGTTGCTCGAATTTTGCACGGCTTAATTTCTTTACAAGGTGTTTAGGTACACCGTCAACCGAAGTAACATAAGGTAAGTTTACTTCCGTTTCCATTGAACTGGATAACTCGATCTTCGCTTTTTCCGCAGCTTCCTTCAAGCGCTGTAACGCCATTGGATCTTTGCGTAAATCAACATTCTCTTCTTTCAGAAATTCTTCTGCTAACCAGTTCATTATGCGCATGTCGAAGTCATCACCACCAAGGTGAACGTCACCGTTAGTGGATTTTACTTCAAACACACCGTCGCCTAATTCAAGTACTGAGATATCGAATGTACCACCACCTAAGTCGTACACAGCGATCTTCATATCCTGATTCTTCTTATCAAGACCGTATGCCAACGCTGCCGCAGTGGGCTCGTTAATAATACGTTTCACATCAAGTCCTGCGATTTGTCCGGCTTCTTTTGTTGCCTGACGTTCAGCGTCGTTAAAATACGCGGGAACTGTAATAACAGCTTCCGTTACGGTTGTTCCTAGATAATCTTCCGCAGTGCTCTTCATCTTTTGAAGAATCATGGCAGAAATTTCCTGGGGAGTATAAAGACGGTCGCCTATTCGAACACGCACGGTGTTGTTGTTACCAGATTCGATCTGGTAAGACACCATCTTCTTTTCTTCACTAACCTCGTTGAAGTTTTTACCCATGAAACGCTTGATCGAGGACACAGTATTCTTGGGGTTGGTAATAGCCTGACGCTTAGCAGGATCACCAACTTTGCGTTCGCCTTTACCATTGTCCAAGAAAGCGACTATTGAGGGCGTAGTTCTTCGACCTTCGCTATTTGCTATCACTACAGGCTCGCTACCCTCCATTACTGCTACGCAGGAGTTAGTGGTTCCTAAGTCTATTCCAATGATTTTTCCCATATGTTCAAGTGTTTTGAGATCTAAAGTATTTCCCTCTCTTCAATGCTTATGCCAAGGGTTTTTTAACCCATTAATGTGACACATTGACAGGAAAAAGAGGGTTATTTTGGGTCTGAAAGTGGAGATCTGGCAATCCAGAGGGTTAGGTTTATGACAGCGCGGTAAGAGTTGGTGTGTGGGTGGGCATGGGCATGTTAACCGCAGAGACGCCAAGACGCAAAGGATTCGCAGGGAAATCCACTTACTTCTAACTTCTAATTACCTTTCATTGTGACCAAACCGTGGGACTTCTATCCCACCGATGTTCTTTGAGTTTGAGCAGGAGGGAATCATCGATTGTCTTGCCATCGCTTGCTGCGATGTTAGCCTCTACGTGATTGATTTTTCTCATGCCAGGTATAATCGTGTGCACATCATCGTTGGCCAGAATGAATCGAAGAGCCATTTCGGGCATCGTCATTCCCTTTGGTATTAGGGGCTTTAGTGCATCCGCGTGTTCAACACTAGGGATAAGATTTTCGGGAACAAAATAGGTCGACCGCCAGTCATCCCTGGGAAAAACTGTATTTTTTGTTAACGTGCCAGTAAGCGTGCCCTCATCGAAGGGGACGCGAGCAATAACGCCGATGTCCAGCTTACGGCACAGCGGAAAGAGATTATCCTCCGGATTTTGATCAAAGATGTTGTATATGACCTGAACAGCATCGATTAATCCCGTTTCAAGTGCTTTCAATCCGTTGTCAGGTTCCCAGCGGTTGACGCTTATTCCAAAGTGTTTCACCTTGCCATCCTTCTTCAACTTTTCAACGCCCTTCTTCCACTCATCCTGATCGGCCCAACTGTCATCCCACACATGGAACTGTTGAAGGTCGATACAATCAACGTTGAGGTTAGATAAACTCTTTTCAGTATAATCGATGATATGAGAACTAGGGTAAGTATCCTTCAACGGATATTCCGATTTTGCCGGCCACTTGAAATTCTTCGCCGGAATTTTAGTGGCACAGTATAATTTTTTACCTGGATTCCGCTTGACCAGCTTGCCCAAAATTTGCTCGCTTTTCCCTGCCGCATAGGCCCAAGCGGTATCGAAGAAATTACAACCCAATTCAACCGAACGGTCAAGTGATCGCTCAATTTCCTGTTGGTCGTTCCCAGTCCATCCTGCGAGGCCCCACATTCCGTAGCCGATGTCGCTTATGTTCCAATTCGTTCTTCCAAATCGTCTATACTGCATAAATCAATTTTAGTTCGTGATTTCTAAAGATATTGCGTTACTCTATTTCGTGCGACATTTTTCGATAATACTTTCCTTGAATTGCCAATCATCCTTTAGTATATCATAGAAACCCTTAAGATAACTCTTCATATCCTCTTTGTCGGCTGATGAAAAATATTCAGACTGCAGGTCGATCGTTGCGTTGAAATCAGACTGAAGCTTAAGGAACTCCTGACGCACCTCCTGCACTAGCGCTTCATCGCGACAAAATCCCCTGTAAACCCGTTCCCGATTGCTCTGCGCATAGGCCGCGTTCACGAACCCGGACATATCGAAGTCGTAGGGGATTGCAACCAGCGGATCATTTCCCGATTTGATGACTCGAATGTTATGCTGATACACGGCGGACCAATCGATATTTCCGATCATAAACTGGAATAGATCATTTCTCACAAACTGTTTTGCATTGAACCTTGAGGGAACCAACGTTGCACCTTTTATCTCGGTGGCATTATTTCTCTCCGCGATTGGCTCGACATCTTCAATGAAGAATGCAAGGCTGGGTATTTTTTCAGGTTTCTTTTTCGAGTAATCAGTTATATCGAGGGAAAGCAGACGCGTGTTGAAATGAAATGGCGAAATCTGTTGGTAGAATTGATAGCAAAGATATTCTCGTACGATCAGCTGGTCTTTATCTCTTGTTTTTTGACACGGCACTACGAGCTTCAGCTTTTTGGTTCCTTCGAACAAAGTATTCTTTGTGTCGGATTTCTTCAGCTTCAGCTTGGTCGGCGGAAATTGGCAGTTCTCAGCCCGGAAGTGTCCGTGAAGCTGAACACCGACAGTTAGGGAATCCCAATTGCCTGTAGTCTTTTCATAATAAATTTTGCGAGCTGTGTAGCTGGAGTCATTAAGGTTCTTTTTGATATATTTGATTTTAGTATTAGCGCGAATGTGAAGAGGAGCCTTGGATTGAAATAGTGTTGCCGGAGATTGACCACTTACATCTTGTAGTGACGCTAGTGAGACAAATGAAATCTGAAGAATTCTTGTAATCACATTAAATCATTTTGATGAGCTATATAAATATAAGGACTTTTGCAGTTGTTGCCCTGTCATTAATTTCTTGTTATTTATCCTACAAGTTCAATTTAAGACTTCATTTTAGTATGGTGTTGTTGGGACTGGCTGTTGCATTCCCTCTCGCTAATTCTATACAAATGGCATTCAAGAGGCGCGAAAAGGCATTGGAATATCTTGCGCTTTTTAAATCAGCACTGCTGACTATCCACTATTCCTTCCGGATGTCTAAGAAACTTGATGCGGAGAAAAAGGCGGAGTCAACAACTATTCTGAATGGTGTGTGCGACACGTTGTTGCAATTACTAAAAACATCAAATGGGAACATGTCAAATGTCAAGGCAGAAACTGATAAAGTAATGCAATTCATTGAGCGCAATCGCGAAGAGATCTCAGCCAGAATACTTATTCGGGTAATACGGTACCTAAAAGATACGCTGGATGGAGCGACCTACCTGGTAAGCCTTACAGCTCATCGTACGATTCTTGGTCTTCGACTGCTGGCCATATTTTCCATTGTTCTTTTTTCAGCCCTTCATCCTCTGATGATGGTTTATCTATTGAAGGATCAGATGCCGGAGTGGACCGTTTACCTGTGCTGCATTTTCGGTCCGTTACTTCTCATTACGCTCTACAACGTCCAGGCGCATCTTGAGTACCCTTTTGATCAAAAGGGTGCAGATGATATTAAGCTCGACGAATTTAAGCTGAATATCTAGGTTCGTTTCCGCGGCAAGTAAACTCTCCCTCAACATTTTTTTTACCTTTGCGGCCGTCCACGGAAGACTGGTTAATTATCGAACATGGCTTTAGAACAAGAAATAGAGAGAAGAAGGACTTTTGGGATCATCAGCCACCCGGATGCTGGAAAGACCACATTGACAGAAAAGCTGCTGTTGTTTGGAGGTGCAATTCAAAAGGCCGGTGCCGTAAAATCCAGCAAGATCAAGGATCACGCCCGTTCAGACTGGATGGAGATTGAAAAGCAACGGGGTATTTCGGTTGCGACTTCCGTGATGGGCTTTAATTATAAGGACGTAAAGATCAATCTCCTTGATACTCCGGGACACCAGGATTTTGCAGAGGATACCTACAGGACCCTGACTGCTGTTGACAGTGTGATACTCGTTATAGATTGCGTCAAAGGAGTCGAGATGCAGACGGAAAAGCTAATGGAAGTTTGCCGTATGCGGAAGACACCGGTTATCTGCTTCATAAATAAACTAGATCGGGAAGGCCGCGATCCGTTTGAACTACTGGATGAGATTGAGGAAAAGCTCAACATCAAGGTACGTCCGCTCAGCTGGCCGATAAGCATGGGCAAGACATTCAAGGGTGTTTATAGCTTGTATGAAAAGAGCCTTCACCTTTTTGTTAGTAGCAAGACCAAAGTAGAGGAAGGTATTCAGATAACCGACTTGAGGGATGATGCGATAGACCAGTATGTTGGAGAATCGCATGCGCGTCAGCTACGTGCAGACGTCGAACTTATTGAAGGTGTTTATCCTGAATTCGACGTTGAGAGTTATCTGGCAGGCAATGTGGCCCCGGTTTTTTTTGGAAGCGCTGTTAATAATTTTGGAGTCAAAGAATTGTTGGACACATTTATTCGGGTAGCACCACCGCCTGCTCCGCGTGAAACAACTGTGCGACGCGTTCTGCCAGACGAGGAAAAATTTTCGGGATTTGTCTTTAAGATCCATGCCAACATGGATCCCAAACATCGAAATCGTATTGCGTTTCTAAGAATATGCTCTGGACAATTTGAGCGCGGAAATAATTACTACCATGTTCGCCAGGATAAGAGTGTTCGGTTTTCCAACGCCACCGCATTCATGGCACAGGATCGCGAAACCGTCGACAACGCATGGCCAGGCGACATTGTCGGTATTTTCGATACAGGCAATCTGAAGATCGGAGACACTCTTACCGAAGGAGAAAAGATGATGTACACCGGCATTCCTAGTTTCTCTCCCGAGATCTTTAAGGAGGTCGTAAACATGGATGCGATGAAAACCAAACAGCTTGAGAAGGGCCTTCTTCAGTTGATGGAGGAAGGTGTCGCGCAGTTATTTACTTATCAGCTCGCGAAAAAGAAAGTTGTTGGTGTTGTTGGAGCTCTGCAGTTTGAGGTTATTCAGTTTAGACTTAAGAATGAGTATGGCGCTACGGTTCAGTTTGTGCCTCAGAACATTTTCAAAGCATGTTGGATCAGCAGTAAGAATCCAAACAAACTTGCTGAGTTCTTGGAATCCAAATCGCGCCATATTGCACGGGACAAAGATGACAAGCTGGTATTTATGGCAGAGTCAAAAGCGTGGCTACAAATGGTACAGGATAATTTTCCCGATATCAATTTTCATTATACCTCGGAATTTGAAGATTAGGCGGGCGTTGGCTAAGGAAGCTTTCCGACTGTTATTATTTTCTCTCCCCGTAAGGCGTTGCCGGTTGCAGTAACGCCTTCAACGACAATCCGGTATTGCGTGGCATTATCGGCTGCAAAAAAAGAAATCGCAGCGGCTGAGTCTTTTGTATCAATTGATGAATTCCAATAGATCGTCGATCGGTTATCCGTAGGCGAAATATTTTTTTCAGGAGTTGAATAATCCGGGGCAGTAAATTTTCTTGTCGGCGAAAAGCCCTTTATCGGTAATGGTCGTAGCAGGGTTTTATCGTATGCGCCCAAAGCAGCTGCCTCAATTGGCCTCTTGCGTGTGTGAATTGCAATTACACCATTTCCACCCCTGGCACCATATGCGGCGCTGTTGCCGAATTTGCTGATCTCAACGCTTTCTATATCTGCAGGATTCAACGCGTCGACTTGAGCTGCGGGTCCTCCAAACATATCGTTAACCACAACATTATCGATAAGCACCAGTGGCTCCTGAGTCTTTGCATTGCCAAAGCTGGAAGCTCCGCCAATCAGCAGATATTTCGTAGGAAAACCACTTGCATCGTTTTGGATTAGGACTCTGAATCCGGGTACTTTCATTTGTAATGCGCTGAGGACATCGGCGGCACGGCTTTCCCTTATCCATTCACCGGTAACTGCAATATCTGCCATTACTAGTGACGCCGGTTTCTTTTCAATACGCTCTCCAGTGATTGTTACTTCTTTGAGAATCCTTGCAGACGCAAAATCAGGGATGTAAGGGCGAACAGGTCTATCAGTTAAGTACGTTTCTATTTTCAATGGTTCGGCTGCACTATTTTTCGGTTTGAGCTCAACGGTATCATATTCAATATTTCCGGGCTTCCCTTTTAAAGTTTGACCAACAACAGAAAGTTTTGCCGTATCATAAAGAAGGAAGTTGGGTGCATAGAAGGAGCCATCTTCTTCCGTTGTCATTACAAATTCAAGGTTTGACGCTTCCTGAACGAATCTCAAGAGGCCAGTGTTCGAACGCTTCTCTCTCCTTACTGGAACAAACCTTCCTTTAACATCGAACCCATGCTGTATTAGGTAACGGGCTTTTCTGTCCAGCGTATCGGGGACTGAAATATTGGGAATGTCAAAGTCGTTGGCAATGCTGCCCTCATTCTTTGCAGGCACCGCTTGAACGATGTCGGTTATCGAAACGGAGAGATTCGCAGGAATATTTTTGTCAAAGTCGTCAAGCGCCTGAATGATTACGGTGATTTTTTCGCGTGGCTCATACTGACCCTTCTCAGTGGATATATTGATGGTATTATTGCTTTCATCCGGTCGGTACTCCGTTTTTTTTGCAAGCTCTCGCTGGTTAAGAACTTTTATTGGCTTTTTGAACATGTAGGCCGGATCAAAATTCAACATCCACCGTGTATAGGCACGCAAGGTGTAATCCCCGCTTTCAATGAATGAAGGAAGAGAAAAATCGCCCGCGATCGTATTGGCAGTGATGGGGAATCGACGTTCTACTTTGATCTTACCATTCTTGTCGACAAGATCTACATATAAGACATGGCTAAGAGAATCTTTCAGCAATTGCGAGAAATAATTCATATAGCCTTTGAACCAAACAACTTCTTCTGGATAGTAGTACGACCTATCGGTTTGCAGGTAAGGCTTTTCCGTGAGGTGTGTCAGTTTGCCTATAGATTTGCGCTCGACAGGATTCTGATACATATTCACTTTTTGCTCCGGCTGATAATTGTTTGGAAGAAGATCGGCGACCCGCGATTCCAACATCGCTCCAAGCACAGTCATTTTTAAAGGATTTAGGACAAGGCCGTCGTCCAATGCCAGGATGGGGCCGTTAACTTCAATCCAGCTGATAGGGAAAGGCACGTCCGGATATACTGACGCGTGGGTGTGCTTTCCACGATAATGAACTTCAAGTCGCGTAGGCAGATTGATACTGTATACGTACGGTCTGGGACCTGGCATGACCTTTCCCTTCACTGAATATGGAAAGATGGTTTTATCGACATTTGCGAGGAAGCTTGATTGGCGAACTACCTCGCTCAAGTTAGACCGGTCTTCAAAAAGGTCGTAGTGTTCCTCGTCAACGCATTGCTCTATAATTGATTTGAATAAGTGGCGTGCAGATCCCTCGTACGCGTTCTTGCGTTTATCCGTCCATTTCTTTGCGAGAATTGAATCGTTTGATTGGAGTTCCTGGAACCTCACGTATCCGGCAGCCAGGTAAGTGTTATTTGTTGCCACGAAGTTTTTTAGTTCGTACGAAATGCGATAGCCCAGGCTTAAATTCTCCACCTCCAGGATACCGGTTGCCTGAGCAATAAATGCTCCTTCTTTGCTCTCCGGAAAATTCAACACCGAAGGATTGAGTATTCTGCAAAGTTTTGAATTGGGGCTGCTACCTAGGAAAAGTTTTGTAAACTTCTCCACCTGTTTGTACCATTCGGCATCTCTTTTTCCAATTATCTGAATCTCCTGCATGGGCAGAACGGCGAGCCGAATGGTCAAGTCCTTTTCCTCTCCTTCTGAAAGAGTGACCTTAACCTGATAAGGAGAGTGCCCTATAAACGATACCACCAGGTCGTGAACTCCAGGGGGAACGTTAAGTACAAATGCACCATTATCGGTCGAGGTTGTACCAATCGTCGTCTGATTGATATAGACGCTGGCGTACGGAAGCGGTTGATTCGATTTGTCCTCCAATACTTTTCCTTTGATTACGGCTTGCGCATTAGCGAAAACTGCGATGAGCTGAAGGTAGAAGATGAGTTTTAGTTTCATTCAAAGAAGGTAACGCTTCCAACAGCGACGGTTTTTAGCAATATAATAAACAATTTTTCTTTGTTTGTTATTAAACGTTTGGACGGCGTTAAATCAATGATCATGGTCAGAAGTTTTTACATCATGTTGCAGTTTCTTACCAAAGAAAGAGCTGTAACGTTTCAGTGCATTATTTACCTTTCGCTTCGCGGCCCCCGTCAAGGGGGTGATGAATTTTGATGACACTTTGATCGAGTCGTTGAACACTTCGTCACGCCAGGTGCCTTGCATAGTGCCTTCAACAACGATGTAGTGTCCGAAGACGGACCAGTTATGCTGCTGTGGCATCTTTTCTTTATGGATAGCACGCAACGCGCTTCTGTCTTTATAACTCATTCCATACTCGTCATAATCGGGCATGAGGAATGTATCCTGTCCATCTAATTTTTTTGGCACGGTGATATTTCCAGTGAAATATTCTTTACCGTCGATGATAATTTTTTGTAGTTGAGTCCTGATGGCCTCAAAACCGACTCTTGCATCTTTTAAGGTGAGGCCAGACCAATAGGCGAAGTCATTGAGTGTGGCAGGACCGCGACTGTTAAAATAGCGCAGAAGGAACATACATAGTGCTTCGTCGCGTGAATAGCTTTTTGCTTTTGGAATTCTTTCTTCCAATAATGCATAACTGAATTGTTTCCCGATTCGCGGTCCGCTGCAGATCAAGCCTTCAAGCTCAGCATGCATCATTATATAAGCTAGTCTCATTCCTTCCGCATTGATCTTTTTTTGTTTGAAGATCTCCTGGACTTCGCTTCGTTTTAAATATTTTCCTCCTTCGAGAGAACGCGTTATAATATTGAGGCAGCGCGTGAACAGTGTTTTTGACAACTCGAGTTTCTTGTAATACGGTGCATTACCCGAATGTACACGCGGCGCAGTCAGGGCGAGCAGCCATCGAATATCTTCTGGTGCGACAAAATGCCAGGTAGGCCGCATCAGATGGGTGCGTAGAATAGCGCCTGAGTTGAAGGCGTTGTCTACATCCTCTTCGGTGGCGGTGTTAAGCCGTAGGCCGATTGCCCATTTGGCGTGACGAAATTCTTGTGCTTGCATCGCCACCAGCCAGCTGACAACTTCAGCGGCGCTTTTGCATTGGCTTGTGGCAATCTGTTGATTGTACAAGCGACTCTTTCGAATTTCTGACAATGACATCTGGAAATTTGAGGATCTCACATAATATTTTTTTCAATTCAATGACGTCATGCGGGGACCTTTAGCACCATCATGATCAGCGCTGTGAAGGGCATCATGATGGCGACTAGTGCCCACATATTCCATTGTTTATAAAGATGCTCCATTGAATTCCAATCCTCCTCATTGTTTTGATGATTTGTAATTTCGAGCATCTTACGCAGCACGACCGAAAGTCTAGTTGAGAAGATTACACCGGAAAGAGAGAATAAGGCGATGGACCACAAAATCCAACCCGTTCGTAGAACTGGGATACTGCCATAGAATGCAGCGAGAACTCCTGGGACAATAATGACGAACACAGCAGGTATGGTGAATACTCTATCACTGCGCATCACACCATTAATTGAATGTCTTATTATGCTGAAGTCTTTTGACTTCATAGCCATGTGCATCCAGAAGTGGCCAGTAATGATATTGCCGAGAAATATAATTACGCCAACAACATGAAGTAATTTTAGCAATGCATAGTTCATGTGGTTATTCTATATTAATTCAATTGTTCCTTTAACGTTAAAACTTTTTTCCTGATTCATCTAATAAATGAATGGATAATCAATATACTCTTTGTTGACTTAATCTCCATTAACTCGTACATTCGACATGTCATTTCAGTTTCTCGTGGCTGTTAATCATTTTACGCCGCACCGTTGAAGTTATTATAAACCCGTTAACCTAATTTGTTATGCTTACCTCATCTACTCTGTTCATCACATCGTACCAATTCGGGTATGCTGTTGGTTTCCTCTTTCATATGTTGTGGTCGTTCTTTCCGGCCTGTTTAATGATTTGCCTGTTATACATTCTTTATCGAGCTGGTAAATCGGGTGTATTAAGCCGGACCAAATAACTATCGGCATACTTTAATGTTCAATTGTAAACATTTTTTTATGTCGCTTGAAGAAAAGAGGCGTTTGATCCTGGCTTTCGATGTGCTTATCAGAAGTAAGGTTCCTGGACGAGCGGAATATTTGTCGAAAAGGCTCGGTGTGTCGAGGGCCACGTTCTTTCGTCTGATCGAGTATATGCGCGAGGAGCTTTACGCTCCTGTCATCTTTGATGCTGAACAAAATCGCTACGCTTATGAAAGGGAAGGTATAGTTATGTTCAGGTTTTTGCCGGCCGAGATTATCGACGTTGAAAAAGCTAAAAGAATAGTTGGAGGCGTGTGGATAAAATGTGATAAACAAATTCTTAGAGTCTCAACTGTTGAGACTCTCGCCGGCTAATATTGTTTACTCTTTGCAAAGATCCTGCGCCAGACAGATTTCTGGTAGCCTAAAAAATATGAACTATGGAAGACAAGATTTTGAAGGACATGAGCCTAAGGGAGCTCGATGCTCAAGACGTTTGCAACATTGATGGGGGAGAACTCATCGATTTTTTCCCCATACTAAAAAAGTTAACCCCAGCGGCGTTTGCGATTTGGACAGTTGAAAATTGGGAGGAAGTGAAAAAAGGATTTTCAGACGGATGGAATGTTAGGTAAATTTTTAAACAACTTATTACTATGGAACAAAAATTGAACTTAACGTCATTATCTCGGGAGCAGTTAATGATGGTAAATGGAGGTGAGATCACGAAGGATACTTCAGCTGCATATGATCTTTACTACATATTTGGGCTCACGTTAAGGTCCTATTATGAATTTGTAGTTGGCGCTGCGTCATTCCAGGCTTCGCTACCACCTAATCTCAAGAAGTGAAATCAACGAAGAGCTGATCAAGGTCAGCTCTTCCAAATTTATAATCTATGACCGGCTACGCACTATACACGATGTATTTCCTTTTTCTCCTTCTGAGAAAAAAAGGAATTAAACACGCATTTTGTCTGACAGAAAAGGAAACAAAGTTCATTCTAGTTGGGTTGGTCATCTATTGTGGGAGCTATCTTTTCTCCGCGGCATTGATTGCATTTGACCTGAAGGTCGACACATATCGCATTGTCAGTCACCATGCAATTCTATTGGCAATATGTGTTATTCTTTATCTTAAAATGAGAAAGACCGATGCCACATAGCACCAATATTAAAATTGCGCCTACAATTTGCAATTGAAAAAACTTTTGTCATTATGGTCGGGCTCCCTGCGTTTGCAATGGTGAAAGTTTGTTTTGAGAATCACAAGGTGAGCAACGCCGTGATAGTTAATCTAGCGTACTGGGTGGTTTGCCTGAGTGTCGTTGGTACTGTGATCTTCTCATGGTCATTTGTCTTGGAAATTTCGACATCAAGTCCCGGCTTGATCAGACCTTATTCGGGAATAAGTTCCGTTCGTTGCGGATTCAATGGCTATATAAAGCAGTCGTTTCTTCGGGAAAATCAATTTGTAAACGCCGGAGACACTCTTTATACAATTGAAACCGACGCATTGATCATCAGAAAGAAATACCTGTCAGACAAACTCAATGAGATAAGGGAGATTATTGCGGACCTTAATATTCTTACGAATAGCAATGACGGGGCAAAACGGATTCATTCTGCTCAGCTGGAGCAATCGTGGATCACCTATTTGCAGAAGATGGTTGAGACAAGAACGCAACTCAAAAAAGCTCAAACGGATTACAAACGGAATCTCAGGCTGCATCACGAAAAAGTGATCGCTGACGTAGAGTTCGAAGCATATAAATATGCCCTTGACCGGGCTATCAGTGATGTTGAAATAACCAGGAAGAGCCAAATAAATCAATGGCAAACAGAATTGATGAACTATGAAAGAGACATGCACAGCGTTGAGTCGGAACTTGCCGGGGTCGAAAGGGAAATCGAAAGCATGATTGTTCGATCGCCTGTTTCGGGCACGGTGCAGGGATTTGCTGGGATTTACACCGGCAGTGTTGTTTATGTGGGTCAGGAGCTGGCACAAATTTCCCCCGACTCAGATCTTATAGTTGAGGCTTATGTACTCCCGAACCATGTGGGACTAATTAAGGCTGGAATGCAAGTAAGATTTCTAATAGACGCTTTTAACTATAATCAATGGGGCTTTGCTCAAGGAAAAGTCATAGATATTTCAAATGACATTCATATCATCAATGACAAACCTGTTTTCAGGATCCGATGTTCTCTCGATCGAAATTACCTGCAGCTAAAGAATGGATACAAAGGAATGCTGAAGAAGGGAATGTCACTACAGGCAAGATTTATTGTGACAGAAAGAACATTGTGGCAATTGATGTATGATGGGGTTGATGACTGGCTTAACCCCGGAAAGTGAATTGTGGCGTGAGATGAAGAAGCCAGTAAAAGTTAGACAGCGGGACATTACAGACTGCGGGGCTGCAGCGCTTGCATCCATTGCGGCATATTACCATTTAAAGATGCCGGTTTCCCGAATTCGTCAATTTGCTTCGACCGACAAGAAAGGAACAAACATTCTTGGATTGATTGAAGCTGCCTCAAGGCTTGGTTTTGAAGCCAAGGGAGTGCGAGGAGAATTCGATAGCCTATTCAAGATTCCAATGCCGGCCATTGCACATGTAGTTATAAATGAAGTTCTCCATCACTACGTGGTCATATATAAGGCTACGTCAAAATATATTCAGATCATGGACCCCGGTGATGGTCAAATTCATAGGTATAAACACGACGAATTTAAGAAGTTGTGGTCAGGCATATTGGTGATTCTATGGCCCAGCGTTGACTTCAAAGCAGGCGGAATAAAAAACTCTCTCAGGTCTCGCTTTTGGTCTCTTGTCTCGCCACACAAAACAATAATGTTACAAGCACTAACCGGCGCATTGGTTTATACATTGTTAGGTCTCTCTACTTCCATATACGTTCAAAAAATCGTGGATTACGTGTTGATCGACGCGAACAAAACCTTGCTTAACCTGATGAGTGTGGTCATGATCGCGCTCCTGGTCTTGCAAGTATTCATCGGTATTACAAAAAACATTATAACACTTCGAACAGGACAAGCAATCGACCGACAGCTAATTCTTGGGTACTATAAACATTTAATGACATTACCACAGCAATTCTTTGACACCATGAGGGTGGGAGAAATTGTTTCACGAATCAACGATGCCGTCAAAATCAGGGCGTTTGTGAATGAGGTTTGTCTCACCTTCGCAGTTAATGTTTTCGTCCTGTTGCTCTCCATTGCCCTGATGTTCACATATTATTGGAAGTTGGCACTTGTTATTCTATTGGTGGTTCCCTGCTATGCACTGATTCTTTGGATTACGAACCAGGTAAATCGAAAGGTTGAACGACGGCTGATGGAGAATGCCGCCGAGTTGGAGTCTCAGCTTGTCGAATCGTTGAATTCTATTAGCACGATAAAAAGTTTCGCTCTTGAAGATCACACCAATCAAAAAACGGAAATGCGATTTGTGACACTGTTAAGGTCAGTCTATACATCGGGGCTAAATAGTATTTGGTCCGGGGGCACTTCCGATTTTCTTTCACGTCTGTTTACCATCCTCCTTTTATGGATCGGCTCGGGGTTTGTATTAAAAACGGAAATTACGCCCGGTGAACTTCTGTCGTTTTACTCACTCTTGGGATATTTTACGGGTCCAGCCAACAGCCTCATCGGTATGAATAAGGCGGTACAAAATGCCGTCATTGCCGCGGACAGGCTTTTTGAGATCATGGATCTGGAACGCGAGAAAAATGGCCATCTGATTAAGCTTACTTCTTCAGATTTTGGCGACATTAATTTCAAAAATGTTCAGTTCCGTTATGGTTCCCGTATCACTGTTTTCGAAGGCCTCACCTTGACGATTCCCAAAGGAAAAGTATGCGCGATCGTTGGAGAGAGCGGATCTGGAAAATCGACTTTGATTTCAATTTTACAAAACAACTATTCTGTTGGCGGTGGAAATGTCCTGATTGGCAGATACGACCTAAGACACATTGAAGCTGAATCGCTAAGAAAACTAATAAGCGTAGTGCCTCAAAAGATTGATCTGTTTGCCGGTACGGTAACTGATAACATCGCTGTTGGAGACTATGAACCCGACATGAAATTGATAATTGAAATTTGTACCGAGCTGGGCATACTTGAGTTTATCGAACACCTTCCAAGTGGTTTTGCAACA